>CABURF010000054.1 GCA_902493755.1 uncultured Coriobacteriia bacterium | reverse complement strand
GATGCATAGAATCTTGGCGCCGTTTTTCTCGCGGTTCTTCTGCACCCAGTCCCACAGCAGAGGCTCTGAGGCGATGGTATTGCGACCCCACATGACTACGACGTCGGCATTGACCCAGTCCGCCTTGTCGGAGCAGAAGCCGCCGTAGGTGCATGGCTCGAGCCACATGTCGGAGCTATAGCAGATGGTGCCGTTTCCTCCCGTGTTGGGGGTGCCAAACAGGTTGGTGAACTTGTAGTGTAGCCAGCTCCAAGTACGGGCCGTGCCCTCGGTGAAGGCCAAGGTTTCAGCGCCGTATTTGTCGCGCAGATCAGCGAGTTTCTCCGCGATCTCGTCAAAGGCCTGGTCCCAGGAAATCTCTTCCCATTGGCCACTGCCGCGTTCGCCTATGCGCTTGAGAGGCTTTTTCAGGCGGTTGGGGTTGTAGACGAACCCCTCCAGGTAGCGCTGCTTGTCCAGGCGTGAACAGGTAAATCCGTGGTTGTGGGGGCAATCTGGATCTCCCTTAATGTCGGTGATGCGGCCGTTGACCTTGGTCACCAGTACGCCGCAACGGACATGGCAGAAAAAGCAACCGGCCCTTAGGACCTCTACCTTATCTTCAGCCATTTCGATCCTCCTCTTGTTCTCTCGTCTCTTGTGGGGCCCCAGTTCTCGCGATACCTAGATAATAGGAAGTGCCTGGAGATGCCACCATGCCCAAAGGGTGCGTCTTGAGCAGTGGATTCGCTCTATTATTCTTAGAGGAGGATGTATTGGGTTTTTTCAGGCGTGAAGCCAGTCTCGATGCGCTAGTCGTTAACCCCGTCGGCGTTGCGGATCATCTTGCGCTTGATCTTGCCGCCAATGGTCTTGGGTAGATCATCGACGTACTCCACGATGCGCGGGTACTTGTACGGCGCCGTCGTGTGCTTGACGTGGTCCTGCAGCTCCTTCGTGAGTTCGTCGCTCGGCTCGTAGCCCTTGGCCAGGATGATGGAGGCCTTCACGACCTTGCCACGCACGGGATCGGGGGCGGCGGTTACCGCGCACTCGACGACGGCCGGATGCGCCACGAGCGCACTCTCCACCTCGAAGGGCCCGATGCGATAGCCGGAGCACTTGATGACGTCGTCGTTGCGGCCAACGAAGAAGCAATAGCCATCCGTGTCGCGCCAGGCCATGTCGTGCAGGTTGTAATACTCGCCACCCACGGCCTCGGCCGTGCGTTCGGGGTCGTTGTAGTAGCCGACGAATAGGCCCGGTGGATAGGCCTCCTTGAGGCCCGTGACGCAGATAGCGCCCTCGCTACCGTCGGCGACCTCGTAGCCATCATCATCGAGCAGCTTGATGTTGAGCAGTGGGCTGGGCTTGCCCATGGAGCCGGGGCGCGGCTCGATCCACGGATAGGTCGCCAGCAGCACGGGGCCTTCCGTCTGGCCGAAGCCCTCGCGGATCTTCTTGCCCGTGAGCTTTTCCCACTGGATGGTCACCTCGCCGTTAAGCGGCTCGCCCGCAGTCGCGAAGTTCTCGATGGAAGAAAGGTCATATGCCGCGACATCCTCCTGCAGCATGAAGCGGTACATGGTCGGTGGCGCGCAGAAGGTCGCGAGGTCGTAGTCCTGCATGACCTGTAGCAGTTTGGCAGGCACGAACTTGTCCATGTCGTAGGCAAAAATCGCGGCGCCGGCAATCCACTGGCCATAGATCTTGCCCCAGCCAAATTTGGCCCATCCGCTGTCGGTCACGCTCATGTGCAGGCGGTTCTCGCGCACCTGCTGCCAGTATTTGGCGGTGAGGATGTGCCCAAGCGGATGCTTGAAGCTGTGCTCCACGGCCTTGGCGTTGCCCGTTGTGCCGCTCGTGAAGTAGATGAGCATGATGTCGTCGATCTGCGTGGCATCCTCGCCCGTAGGACGCTCCCACTGGTCGCTCGCGCTCTCGATGAGCTCGTCGAAGGACAGCCAGCCGTTGCGCTTACCCGCGACGAGCACCTTCTCCTTGACGCTGGGCGAGCTGGGAAGGGCGCCCTCCACCTGCTCGACCACGTAGTCGTCATCGACGCAGATGAGCATCTTCACGTCTGCCGAGTTCGCGCGATATGCGACGTCTTTTGAGGTGAGCTGGATGGTTGCGGGAATGATGGTCGCGCCGATCTTGCATAGCGCCATAGCGCACACCCAGTATTCCCAACGGCGGCGCAGCATCATCATCACGACGTCGCCCTTGCGGATGCCGAGCTTCTTGAAGGCGTTGGCGGCGCGGTTGGAGAGCAGCGAGATGTCGGTGAACGTGAACTCGCGTTCCTCGCCAGCGTCGTTGATCCAGACGAGGGCCTTCTTCTCGGGCTCGACGCGCGCCCATTCGTCAACGACGTCGTAGGCGAAGTTGAAGTTCTCGGGCACGTCGATCTTGAAGTTGTCGTAGAAATCCTCGTACGAGTCGAATTCGATGCGGGGACAATATTTGCTGAGTATGTAATCCACGGTTCTATGCTTTCTGCTTTTGGGACAAATGGGGACAAATGGACAGGTCATTTGTCCCAGTTTGGTTACTCTGAAATGATGGTGAGGAACTTGGCAGGTACGTCGCCATTGCAGCGCTGTCCGTGCCTGTGTTCCGGATTGAAGAAGATGGAGTCACCTGCGTCGAGGACTATCTCACGGTCGTCAAAGGTGAAGACGATAGATCCCTCGAGGATGTAGTTGAACTCCTGGCCCCGATGGTCGACGAGCTCTGCGGGTTCGTCATGGGGATCGAGGGTAACGAGCAGGGGCTGGAAATCCTTCTGCGTGAAACGCCAGGCCAGATCCTCAAAGTGATAGCCCGGAAGGCGGTCGACCTCACGGCCCTCACCGGCTTTGATGAGGTGGAAGGTGTCGAGGTGCCCAGATTTGCCCGTTAGGATTTCTGTGAACTCGATGCCGAAGCGGTTTGCCATGTGATAGATGGCCGAGATGGGTACGTCGGCACCCGTCTCCTCCCATTGGGTGTAGGTCTCCAGATCGACGTCAAGGTCGGCAGCCATGTCCTCGGCCGTTACGTCGCAGGCCTCGCGGATGCCTCGGATGCGCTCGCCAATAGCGATGAAATCAGTTGACATAATCGGCCTTTCTCTGGAACGGAATTGTCGTTGAGGATATACCGTGACCGTGTGCTATGCAAGAAAAACGCTCGTTCTGCGCACGAAAAAAACTTACGGGAACCACGAGTTAGCAAGACGTTCCCGGCTTCTTTGTCACGTCGTCTACTGCACGTCGGCCCAGCGGCCCGCGAAGCCGGCGTCGTTGCCAACGACGTCGCCTGCGGAGTAGCCGGTCATCGTTCCGTAGATTACGACCTCGCCGATGCTCGTCTGCGCCTTGACGTCGATGCTATTTGCCCAGGTCGCACCATGTGCGGTGAACTCGATGTCCTTGCCATCAATGTGCGCGATGCCGGAAACGTCAAATTCCTTGCCGTTGCGAGTGCCCTCTCCGTCAAGTGATCCCATGTCGGTGATGTCGAGATGTGCGCGGGCCGTCTCGCCTAGGAGTTCGAGCCTTGCCTTTCCCTGGAGGTGGTATTTGGGGGTATCGACGATGACATCGTATGCTGAAGCCATGGGGCATCCTTTCGCGCGTTGTTACTTCAAGCGATAGTAGCGCATGTACGAAAGGACAGCTAGGACGGGAGGCCCGAAAGAGCAAATGAGATATGGCCGCGCGCTCGGAAGAGCTAGCTGCTCACCCAGTCGAGCAACTCGCGTTGACGAGCTAAATGTCGGTCGTTCGGCGCCTGCAAGCGCCGTCCGCATTTGCGATTGACGAGCTCGAATCGCTTTCGCAGTCCTGCATCGTCGGACAGGTCATCTTTACCAAGCGAGATAGCGGTGATTCCGAGCATGCGATATGCATTGCGCACGAGCTTGTCGTAATTCAGGCGCTCATGTGCCGATGGCCACGTATGGCTGCTGTACTCAACGGCTATGCGATATTCGGGCCAATAGAGGTCGGGTTTGAAGGTGCGCGTGCCAAGAATGCGAGCGGCGGGATCGGGCGCCTCGATTTTCTGGCCGAGCAGAGGGGCCTTGCACCCCATCCCTCCCTGGAGTCGGGGAAGATGGGCGAGCATGCAGACTTTCGTCTCCTTGGGTGAGCGGGATTCTTGCAGGATTTGCCGAGCTGCCTTGCGAGCCGCCTTGGCACCCGTAAAGTTGTGGGCATCTGCGGCGAAAACGGCAAGGCTCTCCGGTGCGCTGATGGGGCTGCGGGGGAGAAATCCGCGCGTAGCATCGGGAGCGAGCGCGTAGCCTCCGCAGAACTCGAAGCCGAGGGCAATCAAGTCGAACCATGCAAGCAAGCGAGCCATTTGCAAGAAGCAAAATTCGGGACTGCTGAGTGCGATACGTAAAACTGTGCCATCAGGAAGGGCCGTTTCGTCAACCAGAACAAGCGCTCCGTCTGGCAGAGCAGTTTGCACGCAATGGAATCGCGCTCGCTTCGTGGAGCGTCTTTCGTTCCGATTGGCGGTGAGCAGGTCGAGCGGCTTGCACATGCCCGCGAGCAAATCCGACGAAAGGGCGTTGTTGAGCGTCTGCACGTGAGTACACCCACACGCCTGATCGATAAAGTTATGCGCCTCGACGGCGTCTAGGCTTCGCCCACGTTTCGCTGCTGGGTTGCGCCAATAGGCGAGCGAGCTTTCGTAGGCAAGGATGATGTGTGCCTGTTTTGTCATATGATTAAAATATGCGATATGGCGGTAAAATCAAAAGTGTTTAACCGTATTTTATGAGATAAAACCGCCAAATCGATATAAATATACAGTTTTCATGACGCTTGTCGAAACAAAAGGGGGAAGCCCTTATCGCCCGAGATGGAAGGTGACTACAATAATTGCATTTGCTACGCCGTCTCATTATGGCAACAAGAGAATGAGGATAGTCATGAAGATACTGATTCCGGAGAAGTTCAACAAGGCTGGCATCGCCGTGCTCGAGGATGCCGGCTACGAAGTCACGTTCAAGCCCGACACCACACCTGAGGAACTCGTCGAGATGATTCCCGAGTATGACGCGCTCATCGTGCGTTCTGCCACGACGGTTACCCGCGAGGTCATCGAGGCTGGAAACAAGCTCAAAATTATCGGCCGTGCCGGTGTGGGCGTTGACAATATCGACCGCGAGGCCGCTACCGAGCGCGGCATCATCGTATGCAACGCACCGCTCTCTAACGTCGTGTCCGCTGCCGAGCAGACCATGGCGCTCATGCTCGCCACCGCACGCAACACCGCTGCTGCGAGCGCGTCCATGAAGGAAGGCAAGTGGGATCGCTCCAAGTTCACGGGCAAGGAGCTCCAGGACAAGACGCTTGGCATCTTCGGTACCGGTCACGTTGGCCTGCTCGTTGCCGAGCGAGCCGCCGCCTTTGGCATGAAGCTCATCGGCTATGACCCGTACTGCCCGC
The DNA here is from genome assembly GCA_902493755.1 of uncultured Coriobacteriia bacterium. Classification (GTDB taxonomy): domain Bacteria; phylum Actinomycetota; class Coriobacteriia; order Coriobacteriales; family QAMH01; genus QAMH01. The sequence goes on along the minus strand of CABURF010000054.1, from coordinate 1,765 downwards.
CCGAGCGCGCTGCTCACTATGGCATCACACTGCTTGATGATATCGACGAGGTGTGCAAGCAGTCCGATTTCATCACTTTGCACATGCCCAAGACCCCCGAGACCACCGGCATGATTGGCGCCAAACAGCTGGCCGAGATGCCCGAGGGCGCCATCGTTCTCAACGTTGCACGCGGCGGCCTGGTCGACCTCGATGCGCTTGCCGATGCGCTCGAGAACGGCCATCTTGCTGGCGCTGGCATCGACGTGTGGGAGAACGAGCCCGTTTCCGATTCACCCATCCACAAGTTCGAGAACGTCGTCATCACCCCGCATTTGGGCGCATCCACCAAGGAGGCCCAGACCCGTGCTGCCACGCAGATCGCCGAGTATGTCATCGCCGGTCTCGAAGGCAAGACGGTGGCGACGGCAGTGAACGCTGCGCGCATCCCGGCTGATGTCATGGCGCAGCTCAAGTACTTCATCCCCGTTGCCCAGCGCGGTGGCGAGATTCTGTCGCAGGTTGTTGGCGGCGGCATCGAGAAGCTGAAGGTCACGGCATGTGGCAAGATAGCAGACACGGATCCGACGATCCTGGGAATGGCGGCGCTTGCGGGCGGCGTAACGTTCAACAGCGAAGTCACCGTCAACATCATCAATGCAAGCTACATCGCCGAGCAGCGTGGCATCGTCGTCGAGACCGCTACCGACCCGCTCTCCGAGAGCTATCCGAGCTACATTGAGATCGAGGCGTCGTGTGGTGACGACGTGTACTCCATCAGCGTCACGCGCGATATGACCTCGGACATGCCACGTATCATCAACTTCATGGGCCTGCCTGTCGACTTCGTGCCGATGAAGGACTTCGTCGTGCTCGAATACGAGGATCAGCCCGGCCAGATTGGCAAGATTGGTACGGTGTTTGGCGATGCGGGCATCAACGTCGAGTCCATGCAGATTGCCAAGGACTCCGAGCATCCCCTGGTCGAGGTGCTTATCAACCTCAATCAAGCCGTTCCCGCTAACGTGCGTCGTGATTTGGAGGCAACGCTCGACATCGAGCGCATCTGGTACATCGACCTGTAGGGGCTCTGGTAGCGTCGTAGGTGAAGGGCCGTGGGCACTATGCTCGCGACCCTTTCTTACGTGCGCGAATGCAGGAAAACGTCATTTTTCGACAGGCAACTGCGTTTTTGCCTGCTTTTGCCCCTCGATAGTGCTGTCAGTTGTTTTGCATGTTGGAATTCCGGGTTTTCGGGGGCAACACGAAGGGCTATTCTCTCGAAGCGTAACGACGAAACCGAACCGGAGCTCACATATGACCAAGGCGATGAACATACTGTACGAGATCGGTGACACACTCTACGTCAATCTCACCAATCGCTGCCCGTGTAGCTGCACCTTTTGCATTCGCAACGAATCCGATACCGTTAACGGCCATGACGTTCTCTGGCTCGAGCACGAACCCACGGCCGAGGAGGTCATCGATCAATTGCGTCAGCTCGACCTCTCGCGTTACTCCGAGCTCGTTTTTTGCGGATATGGCGAGCCCATGCAAGCGTTCGAGGTACTCAAGGAGGTCGCCCGTTGGGTGAAAGAGAACACGGCGTTGCCGGTGCGCATCAATACCAACGGGCAGGGCTCGCTCATCAATGACCGCGACATCACGTCCGAACTCGAGGGAATCGTCGACACCGTCTCGGTCAGCCTCAACAGCCCCAATGCGGACGAGTATCTCGCACTCACGCGCAGCAAGTTTGGTGAGCAGGCCTATCCCGCGATGCTCG
>CABURF010000053.1 GCA_902493755.1 uncultured Coriobacteriia bacterium | reverse complement strand
CATTGCATCCATGGCCTGCATGCTGGGCGACCCCTGCGTCATGGACTGCTCGCAGTTCCTGCCCAAGCGCTACGACGACCCGCGCTACGTGGTGCCCGAGTACTGCATCATCTGGGGCCACCAGCCCTTCTACTCCAACGCCGACGGCTTCTACGGCCACTGGATCACCGACCTGATGAAGCGCGGCATGAAGGTCGCGGTCGTCGATCCCAAGCTCACCTGGATCGCCGCGAAGGCCGGCGAGGACTGGCTGCGCGTGCGCCCCGGCGGCGACGGCGCGCTGGCCATGGCCATGCTCAAGGTCATCTGCGACGAGAAGCTCTACGACCAGGACTTCTGCGACAAGTGGGTCTACGGCCTCGAGGCCGTGTGCGAGCGCGTCGCGGGGATGAACCTCGACGAGCTGTGCGAGAGGGCCTGGGTCGACAAGGAGGACGTGCAGCGCGTCGCGCGTCGCTACGCTGCCGCTAAGCCCGCCGCCATCCAGTGGGGCGTGGCCCTCGACCAGCAGACCGGCGGCCAGCAGGCCGCGCACGCGGTGACGGCGCTGTGGTGCATCACGGGCAACCTGGACGTGCCCGGCGGCAACGTCATCGGCCAGGCATGCTGGGGTATCGAGCAGCCTAACTGGACAGGCACTTGGGGCTATGACGAGCTTCTGACCGAGGAGGAAGCTGCCAAGCGTATCGGCGTCGAGCGTTACCCGATGTTCGCCGTTGGCTTCAAGAACCTCTCGTCCAATGCGACGATTGAGGCATGGCAACGCGGCGAGGTGCCCATCCATGCGGCCTACTTCGCCACCAACAACTTCTTGGCCACCATGGGCGCGCAGGCCGAGCAGCAGCTCGAGTGGTACAAGCAGATCGACTTCTGCGTGTTCCAGGACCTGTTCATGACTCCGTCCATGATGGCGCTGGCAGACGTGGTCCTGCCTGCCGCCACCTACGAGGAGCGCAACGGCTTCGGCGGCCTGAACCCGTACCGCATCAGCTGCATCAACAAGGCCATCGAGCCGGTGGGCGACACCAAGGCCGACAACACCATCTTCCTCGAGCTCGGCAAGCGCCTGACCGACGCTCTTCGTCCCCAGAACGCCGACATTGCCTGGCCTTGGGATAGCGTCGAGGAGATGTGGGACTACGCGCTCGAGGACGGCGGCTTCACCTGGGACGAGCTGCGCGAGGCCACCTGGAAGTACCCCGAGTTCGAGTACCGCAAGTACGAGAAGGGCCTTCTGCGTCCTGACGGCCAGCCTGGTTTCTCCACCGAGACCGGCCGCGCCGAGATCTACTCCATGGTCTTCCACCACACGTCCTGGTCCGGCCTCGACCCGCTGCCGAGCTACGTCGAGCCCGTCGAGAGCCCGTACTCCAACCCGGATGCACTCGAGGAGCTGCCCTACATCGTCACCTCCGGCGCCCGCGTGCCGCACTTCTTCCACTCCGAGCAGCGCCAGGTCAAGAAGCTGCGCTCCCTGCATCCCGACCCGCTTTGCTACATCCATCCGGAGACCGCTGCCAAGCACGGCATCGAGGAGGGCGACTGGATGTGGCTCGAGAACCAGCACGGCAAGTGCAAGTACAAGGCGAAGTTCGACGAGAACTACGACCCGCGCGTTATGCAGTGCGACCACGGCTGGTGGTTCCCCGAGCGCAAGGACCAGGCCGAGGAGAACGTCGAGGACGAGAAGGCCGGTCTGTTCGGCGTCTTCGAGAGCCAGATCAACAACCTCGTCCCGTTCGACGCGGGCGTGTCCGGCTTCGGATCCAACTACAAATCCATGATGTGCCGGATCTACAAGGACGGAGAGACGCCGGCCCCGTTGACCGTCGGCATCCCCACACCCGAGAGCACCAAGATCGACACCGAGGATCGTCCCGTCGCGTAAGGAGAGGTAAGAGACCATGGCATACGAAGGAATTTTCGTCGACTACAACTACTGCACAGGCTGCGAGGCGTGCGTGCTCGCCTGCCAGCAGGAGAAGGGGTACTCCGAGAAGGAGTTCGGCACCACCATCACCCAGCTCGGGCCCCTGGCGATCGACGCTGCAAAGAAGCACTACGACTACGACTTCATCCCCCAGTTCACCGAGTGGTGCGACCTATGCGAGAGCCGCACCGCGAAGGGCAAGAAGCCGAGCTGCGTGCAGCATTGCCAGGCGCAGTGCCTCGAATGGGGGCCGGTCGAGGAGCTGGCGAAGAGGATCGATAACTCCAAGCAGATGATCGTCGCCATACGCGAGGACTAGATTTGCTGGATTGTAGTTCAAGCTAGAGCTGCTTGCAGCTCTATGGAGTAACTGAGAGGGCCTGGAAAGCCGGGCCCTCTTCTCTTGTGGGAGGAAAGAAAAGAAAATGAGTGGGACAAAAGACAATACCAAGACTCCGGGATTTGCCTGGATTATTCTCGTTGTTGTGTATCTTGTGAGCCTTTCGGCGGCAATGCTTTGGTTCTCGTGTCCGCCGATGGCCGAGAGCATTATCGGCAATTATCTTATGGGACCCGCAGCGGCACAGGCTGCCATGACTGGGGATCCCAGCATCATCGCAGCGGCCGAGTCGTCTATCAATGCGAACTTCGGCATGTTGATGACCTGGGTTGCGATTGGCGCTATCATTACGGCCCTTATCGCGATTTTTCTGCAAAACAAGATGGGCGTGAAATGGATCTTGATTCTATCCGCTGTCTGCCTTGTTATCGGCGGCGTGATATCGGCGATGTCCGGTGACGATTTCACCATGCTTTCCGTGTCGCGTCTCGTGATTGGTCTGGGAATTGGCTTCGTTGCGGTTTCGGCGACGACGGGTATTTCAATGTGGTTCAATGATGACAAGCGTGCACTGGCTATGGCACTTTGGGCGACGTGGGTACCCGTTTCCATTCTCATCGAGTACAACATCATCGTTCCGGTTTGCCTTGCGGGTGATTTCCACAATACGTGGTGGGTCGTCACTGCAATTGCGGTGATCTCGCTCGTGCTCACCATTTGCGTGTATCGCAAGCCTGAGGGTGCGCAGATTTCATCGGAGTCCACATCGCTTCGTTCCGGGGTAAAATTCGTGACGAAGCGCCAGGTTGTCTGCCTGTGCCTATGCTTTTTCTTCTACACATTCATCTCGCACGGATTCACGACGTTCAATTCGGCGTTCTTCACTAATCCCGTCGAGGCTGGTGGTATGGGATGGGACACCATCTTTGCCAATGCGGTTCTTTCGATTGTCACGGCGTCCGGCATCATTGCTCCGATTTTTGGTGCAATCCTCGATCGTATCAACTTCAAGCACAAGTACCTCATGATTGTCATCGGTGCTATTGGCTATGTGCTTGCCTGCTGCTTTGGCTTCAAGAATCTGGGCATCCCCATGTTCATCGTCTACGTAATTTGCATGGTCATCGCGAACGGCATCATGGTAGCCTGCCTGCGTCCGATGATGCCCATGTTGGTTGGTCGCGGCGGCGTGACTGCCGTCACGCTCGGTCTTGCGCTCATTACGATTCTCGAATTTGGCGGCCAGCTGTTTACTAACTTCTATGGCGCGGCTATCGATGTCTGGGGCTTTGCCACGTCGAGCTTTGCTGTCGGCGTGCCGATTGCGGTCTTGATGGTCATCTGCGCACTTCTCGTGAAGCCGGACAAGGAACTTGTTGAGGCTGCCGAGCATGCACCGCAGGCTCATTAAGTCGGATAAACGAGAGCTCAATTTAGAAAAGGTGCGCTCAATACAGAGAATTAGCAGGTCAATCGTCTCATACCAAAGTGATTAGATTAGTGGGGGGCTCATGTTCAAAAGGTGAATGTGGGTCCCTCATCTCATGTCGGTGAGGCTTCTTCCCACCGGGGCGTATTTTAGCTGCATCCCGTTCAATCGGGCGTTTTCACAAGAGAGGTAGGAACTGAAATGGGTATGGAAGATATCGTCGAGCGTCTCGACAACGTAGATGTCCGTGCACCGAGAGAGTTCAGCCACGAGACAACCGCGCTTGAAAGAGAACAAGGGAGGATTGACTGGCGTGTGCGCTGTTCTCAGAACATGGAGAAGATGAAGCGCCATGAGGTCAACGATATTTACGAACGTTAGTCGTCCGGCGAAATCGATAGAAGAAGGCCAATTCCAACAAGGAGGAGAACATGGCTGAGGAATTTAAGGTAATCGACGACAACATGCACTTCCTGCCGACCGACCTGTTCACGAACGAGAGGATCCTGAACGGCTTCCTGTACTCGGCGCCCATCACGCTGGGCGTGAAGGCGTACCTGGACAAGACGCCCGACGGCACGAAGCGCCAGGTCGTCCTCGCGACGGACAACGGTGACGAAATCCTGAACTACGTCGAGGGCGACTACACCCTCGAGACGAAGCTGAAGGCCATGGACGAGGCCGGCGTCGACGTCGCGATGCTGCGCATGCCCGTCTGGCAGGAGTGGCTGCCCCTCGAGATCTGCAGGGAAGTGAACACCCAGGCCGCGGAGATGTGCGAGCGCTCCGGGGGGCGCCTGGTCGCCAACGCGGTCGTGCCGCCCTGGGGCCGTCCCGAGGACCTCGACGAGGTCAAGCGCTGCATGGAGGAGCTGGGCTTCGTGGGCGTGCAGTTCGCCTGCTGCTACGGCAACAAGTTCCTCGACGACGAGCTGTTCAAGCCGTACATGAGGTACCTCGACGAGCACAAGATCCCCGCCGTCATCCACCACACCCCCGGCCAGAACACCTTCGGCCCGTTCCAGTGCTATACGCCGCTGCGCCGCGAGCTCGGCCGCATCTCCGTCCAGGCGGCCGCCGTCGGCCGCGAGGTCTACTCCGGCATGTTCGACGAGTTCCCGAACCTCGTGTTCGTCCACACCATGCTCGGCGGGAACTGGTTCGGCCTGCAGAACCTGCTCGCCCCGCACGTCTCGGTGAAGAAGAAGGAGGCCATGAACCGCCTGGCCACCAACGTCGGCCGCGAGGACTACGACCGCTACCTCAAGAACAACATCTTCTTCGACGCGTGCCATCCGATGAGCTGGGGCAAGGACCAGCTGGAGTGCGCCGTCAAGGTCTGCGGCGCCGACCACATCCTCATGGGCTCGTCCTTCCCCGTGTTCTACGAGTGGCTCGCCCGCTCCGTCGAGTCGATCAACGCACTCGACATCACCGAGGAGGAGCGCAGCCTGATCCTCGGCGGAAACGCGCAGCGCATCTTCGGCCTCTAATTCCTGAGGAGGGAATATCATGAGTAACCCAAGTGCCGCGACTGCGGCGTCTGGCAACGAGCGCGTTGTCGAGAAAACACCCTCGTATGCGTGGCCTTGCCTTATTGTTTCGCTTCTGTGCGCCATTGCCATGGTCTATGCGTGGCAATGGCTCCCAGGCATCACATTTCCGGCTTTCAAGGAATTTCTTGGTGCCAACAATCTGGCGTTCCAGCAGAATCCGGCCCTGTTCGGCCAAATGGCAAATGTCATGGGTTTTGCCCCCATTGGCGCCATGATTATGGCGTTTCCCGCCGCATGGGTCGTTAAGAAGATTGGTCCCAAATGGACTACTGCCCTTGGTACGGGTGTTGGCGCACTGACCTGTGCCATCTGTGCCTTGACTGTGACGACCAACTGGCCTGTGTTTCTTGCCATGCGTCTTGTCTTTGGCATGAGCCTTGCAACCTGCATTGTTGCTGGTCCGACTTGCGTGTCTGTTTGGTTCCCCAACGTGACTCGCGGTCGCGCCATGGCAATTTGGTCGATGTGGGCTGGCCTCGGCATCTTCACGATTAACTGCTTTGGTTCTGCGCTGCTTGATGCGTGCGGCGGCAGTGTCGTGACCTTCCTGTGGGTCATCACCGCGGTTGTCGTGGTCATTTGCATTCTCTTCATCATTGTCTTTCGCGAGCCGCGCGAGGATGAGCGCTCTCAGGTTTCCCCCGAGCGTAAGAAGATCAAGGATGTGCTCCCGTTCTTCAAGAGCCGCCAGTTGTGGTGCCTCATCATCATGTTCATGATTTTCAATTACATGAACTACTTCTTCAGCAACTATCTCAAGACCTGGCTTGCTATGCCCATCGATGCTGGTGGTATGGGTTGGGATCCCGGTATGGCCGGCCTTCTCGGCGGTCTTATCTGCGCCTGCGGCGTGCTTTCCCCGATAGGCGGATGGATTCTTGATAAGCTTCCCGCTAACTTGAAGTTTACGACGGCAGTTGTCGGTATCGCCGGTCTGACGCTTGCCTCCGCGACGTCGTTTGTTGCCGATGCTCCTATTTTTGCTGCCTACATCATCTTCTTCTGCATTGGCAACATGCTTCTGAACGGTGTTTGCAGACCGCTGGTTCCGACCTTTGTTTTCAAGGGCGGGGCGACGGCAGTCGCTCTAGGCCTTTCTTGTCTGACCTTCTGCCAGTATCTCGGTCAGATCCCCACCACCTACGTGCATGCTCTTGGTGAGGCAGCTGGCATGTCAATCCATGAGATTGCGATGATAGGGCTTGTTCCCGTTGGCGTTATCGGCATCATTATTTCGCTGTTTATCAAGCCGAGCAAACCTAAGGTGGCAAAGTCTGGCACCGCGATGGGCAATACGCCTGCTGCCGGCGAGGCTGCTGCACAGGTTGTCGCAGACAAGGCGCCCGTCGCCGTAGACGATGCTCCCGCTGCCGACGGTAAGGCAAATGACGAAAAGGCAGAAAGAAAAGAGTGAGCGTAACCCTTCCCAATGGATGAGATCTTCTCGTCCATTTCATTCCCCCAAAAAGCCTCCGGTCCATCCCTCCAGGACCGGAGGCTTCGTTTTTGGATGTTCCCGGCTTGGACGCCTTCATATGAAACGCGGCCTGGGTTGCGCTACAATCTCTTCGCGACATGCTGATTATCTGCTACGTGCGATATGAGGGATGTCGCTGCTTTTGCGTAGTGATTTGGGGGGGGGCTATTAATGCGGAGCATGGGAATGAAATCCGATCAGTCTTTATCGCCAATTGAGCTTATTGCGCTTGTCGGTTTCTCGCTGTGCATGGCTTGGATCCTCATGTCCTTCTTCTGGCTCTTCTGCGACTTTCCGCCGGGCATTCCGTGTGGGGTGAGCGATCTGTCGCAGTCCGTTCTCTTTGTGTTCATGTTTGTGGGTTATGTCGTCTTGCACTTTCTTGCAAAGAGCCCCAGGTTCAACATTTTCTCGAACGCCATGTTTGGAATCGTGTTTTTCATTAGCGTTCTTCAGCCGCTCATCGTGCTCGTTATGCGCAATGGCGTCTTCATGCCGCTTGCTGTCGTGTGTGTTGTCAACGCGCTGGCGGGCA
>CABURF010000052.1 GCA_902493755.1 uncultured Coriobacteriia bacterium | reverse complement strand
GGGAGCGCGCCGTAAAGACCGCGAAGCGGGCTGTCGGGAAGCGACCGTCGGAGCGATGCAGCTTGCCAGTGCGAACCGTATATCGGGTGCGAGAGAAAGTCTGCAATCTGCTCGCCTGAATGCCTCCTTAACTTCCCGTGCACAAAGTGTGGAGCGATTGGCGCTTGCCAACAGCTTGCATTACAATGCAATAACGAATCTGCAGACAATATCAGGAGGGGTACCGCAGCGGGAATATGGCGACATTCGTCAACACCTTTAACCTGTTTCTGTTCTTCGTATTCAGCCTTTGCTACATGTATCAGGCCGTCTATGCCGTCATTGTTTTGGTAAAGGACCATCGACGCAAGATTACGCCTGTGCAAGACGAGCCGCTGCACAAGTTCGCCGTGATGATTGCCGGTCGCAACGAGGAGGCCGTTATCGGCGAGCTCGTGCGCAGCATCAAGAACCAGGACTACCCCGAAGAGCTCATCGACATCTTCGTCGTTGCCGACAACTGCACCGACAACACGGCGCAGGTTGCCGAAGAAGCAGGCGCCGAGGTGCTCGTACGCAACGACCGTCTGGTCGTTGGCAAGAGCCATGCGCTCGACTTCGCGCTCAATCGCATCCGCGTGCTCTACGGCGATTGCTCGGGGCGTACGGATTATGACGCCTATTTCGTCTTCGATGCCGATAACGTGCTCGATCCCGGATTCGTCGCGGCGATGAACCGCGGTGTGAATCGCGGCTACCAGGTGCTCACCTGCTATCGCAACTCGAAGAACTACGACTCCAACTGGATCTCTGCTGGCAGCGCCCTCTGGTTCCTGCGCGAGGCCAAGTTTCTCTCCAATGCCCGTTACATGATGGGTAGCTCGTGTGCGATCAGCGGTACGGGTTTCATGATCAGCGCCGATATCCTCGAGTCCAACGGCGGATGGATTCACCATCTGCTCACCGAGGACATCGAGTTCTCGACGGACTGCATCGCACACGGCATACGCATCGGCTACTGCGCCGATGCGTACGTCTACGATGAGCAGCCCACAACGATGAAGGACTCCTGGCGTCAGCGCATGCGTTGGGCAAAGGGCTTCTACCAGGTGCTGCTCAAGTATGGGTCCTTCCTCTTCAACGGCATTTTCCGCGGCAAGCAGGGCCGTTTCGCCTGCTACGACATGTTCATGACCATCGCGCCTGCCATGTTGCTCACATTGGCTGGCGTCGCCGTCAACCTCGTCTTCTGCCTCACCGGCATCGTGCAGATGGCCGGCATCGCAGCATCAGTGCAAACGGTCGCTGCGAGCACTTCGGGAGGCGCTGGTGTTGTGACGAGCGATCCCAGTTGGTTTTCGATGGCCACGGGCATGATGAGCGGATCCGTGTTCGAGGGCGATCCGCTGAGCTCCTTCAGCATCAGCCAAGTTTCGACTGTGCTCGCTTATGCCGAGGCACGTGCGACTATCGTTACCTCGGTACTCTCCCTCGCCGGCTGCTTTCTGAGCTTCGCGGTTGTCATGCTCGTGTTTGGCACGCTTACAACGATTACCGAGTGGAATCACATTCACGCGAAGAACTCCGATAAGATCAAGTACCTGTTCACCTTCCCCGTTTTCATGCTCACCTACGTCCCCATCGCCCTCATTGCCGTCTTCAAGAAGGTTGAGTGGAAGCCGATTACGCATAATGTCGTGCGGTCGGTCGCTGACGTCGTGAGCAAGGGATAATCGGCTCTTTGCGAGGCGAGGAGACACGATGAGCAAGCTCAGCCATATCGAAGATGTCGAGCGTCGTGCGCAGCAAGTACAGCAAACTGTGACGCAGGCCATCGCACCAGATCCTGAGGCTGCAGTGTCAGAGCAGCTCATTTCCGAGCAAGGCGATATGAGCGCCGAGCAGGAAGAGGAGTTCCACGGCCTCGATACGACACCGCCCATGGGAACTGGCCATAAGGCGCTGATTGTTGTTGCAGTCGTCGTTGTAATTGTCGCAATACTGTATATTGTTAATAGCTGGGTTCACTTCGTATAGGGACGCATATGGATAAGCGCGAGAACGACGAGCAAAACGAGGTTGAGGTCCATCTCTTCGCGGAGGAGGACTTTAACGATGGCCGTCCTGTTGAGGAAACTCCGCAGGGAGAGATCACGGTGGATTTCGGCGAGGCCGCCGAGTCCATGCTCGACGACATCAAGTCCGATAGCCTCTATGGCATAAGCGCTGCAGCTGCTGCCGATGCCGATGATTTCGATCCGGGCGACATGTCTTCCGATGCCGTCGTCAACGTAGACGACGTGGTCGCAGCTCGCAGCAAGGGGGACCGTCTCACCGAGAGCGCCGATCTTGATGAGCTCTCCGAGTCCATCAACATTACCGAGCAGAAGACGACCGAGTACGTCGAGGATGACGAATTCTCTGCCGAGCGTGCGACGCGTAGCAGGCGTCGTCTGCGTAACCTGCTTGTCTTCTTCATCATCATCCTGCTTGTCCTTGTCGCCGTCATCGGCCTGTTCATCTGGCGCAACAGTACGCCGCCAGGCGTCAAGCAGCCGGATTCCGATGTTCTGCAAACCTCGACGGCCGGTACAAATGCCACGCAGTTCCAGGCGATCGATGCTGCACGCATCCCTGACCTTGTCACCTATTTCGGCATGACGCCCGAGGCCGCTGTCGAGGCAAGCGATAACTCGATCGCGCTCGATGCCGAGGCAACATCTGCCTCGGATGCGACGTTGCCCAATGTCGTGAGGACACGCAATGGCTGGCTTGTCGGTCCCAACGGCGAGACGCTTGCGAGCATCACCTTTGGTCTCAATGCGGCGGGCAATATCGACTACATTTTCGCGTCTTTTGACCTCGATGCCTTCGGCGTTGCCGATGCGAAGTTCGATGAGCTCATCGCCTCCAAGGTGGTTGCCTCCTCGATTCTCACGGGCATTGGCATTGATCCTGCCGCTATCGAGTCCGCGCAGCTCACCATCGTCGAGAATCCTCAGGCCGTGCTCTCGCGCGACACGGGGGCCCAGGAGATTGCCGAGTTCACTGGTCCCACCAATATCGAGGGCGTTCCCGGCACCTGGAAGGTAACAGAGACATACGATCACACGGCTGGCGTTACGGTGGGCGATAACAGCGTCATTCGCACGCTGAGCGTCGATTTGCGCTAGAAATACTTCTTGCATGTGCTCCTAGGCACGTGTAAACTATGCATCCGTATCTACGAAGTGAAGGGGCGCAAGCTACCTTCCACCTTTCGACGAGCAAGCGCTCAGTTGTCTGGTCACTTACAATTCACCCTTCGGGGGTCTTTGTGCGTACCTGTCGGCTGAATGCAGCTCGGCAGGTTTTTTATTAGGAGGTGTTTGTCATAGCAGCTCAGGACACACGGATCAACGGTGAGATTTATGCGCCGCAGCTTCTCGTCATTGGTGTCGATGGCACCAAGTACGAGATGGCCAATGATGCGGCACAGCGCTTTGCCGAAGACCAGGGTCTCGATCTGGTAGAGGTCGCTCCCAATGCCGAACCGCCCGTTTGCCGCGTTATGGATTACGGCAAGTACAAGTACGAGCAGGCGGTCAAGGCCAAGAAGGCGCGCAAGAATCAGACCAAGATCGAGGTCAAGGAGATGAAGTTCCGCCCCAAGATCGATACGGGCGACTACGAGACCAAGAAAGGTCACGTGCTTCGCTTCCTCGGCAAAGGCAACAAGGTCAAGATCACCATCATGTTCCGCGGTCGCGAGATGGCTCATCCCGAGCAGGGTCTGACCATTCTCGAAAGGCTCGCTGACGACCTCAAGGACCTCGCTGTCGTAGAACAGCAGCCAAAGATGGAAGGGCGCAACATGCACATGATGGTGGCGCCGCTTCCCAAGGACGCACGCAAGAATTCCGGCAAGGAAAACGAAGACAAGGAGTAGCACCATGCCTAAGATGAAGACCCACAAGGGCACTGCCAAGCGCTTCCGCACCACGGGGTCGGGCAAGATCATGCGCGGCAAGGCTTTCAAGAGCCACATCATGACCAAGAAGTCCCAGAAGCGTAAGCGTAACTTCCGTCACGAGGCGGTCGTTGCCGAGGCCGATGTGAAGGTCGTCAAGAAGAATCTGGGCAAGGCGTAAAGCGCGCAAGCCCGTATCCGTTTCAGTTGTTAGTAGGAGTTGATAAACATGGCACGTGTTAAGCGCGCAGTTAACGCCAAGAAGAAGCGTCGTACCGTATTCAAGCGAGCAAAGGGCTATTACGGTGCCAAGTCCCGTCAGTATCGCGCCGCTAAAGAGCAGGTCCAGCATTCGCTGCAGTATGCCTACCGCGATCGCCGCAACAAGAAGCGTGAGATTCGCCGTCTCTGGATCACCCGCATCAATGCGGCCGCCCGCATCAATGGCTTGTCCTATTCGGTCTTCATGCATGGCCTCAAGACGGCTGGCATCGAGCTCGACCGCAAGGTGCTTGCCGACATGGCCGTCAATGACCCGCAGGGCTTTGCCGAGCTGTGCAAGATTGCCCAGAAGGCCGCTGCATAGGCACTAATTGTCATTTCGAGCGAAGGCGCGAAGCGCCGAAGTCGAGAAATCTCACCATCCAGTGGGGAGGCATGCGCCTCCCCACTGTCATTTCTAACGTAGCAATGAGGATCCCCATGTCATTTCGAGCGGAGCGATGAGGACCCCGTGTCATTTCGAGCGAAGCGAAGTCGAGAAATCTCTCCAGCCAAATCATGTTTTCACCTTGACCTGGATATAGTGTCTGGGTTTAAAGTGCCCTGCGAGGAGGTGAAGCATGGACGAAGGTAATGACAAGCTACTCACGGTAGCGCAGGTGCACGAGCTTACCGGAATCACCGCTGCTCAGTTAAAGAACTGGGATAAGGAGGGTGTTCTTGTCGCACGGCGTTCGGGCGAGGGAATTGCGAACAACCGCAAGCTCTATACCATGGACGACGTTCGTCAGGCTCGAGAGATTCTCTTGTATCGCAGACTGGGGTTTAGCCTTGACCGAATCAAAGAGATTCTTGCTGCTCCCGAGGAGGAACGCACCTCGCTCGTGGCGATGCGTACCGACGAGCTCAAAGAAGATTATGCCCATATCCAGAAGCAGATAGAGCTGAGTTCGGCCCTCGAGGTAGCGAGCCTCGATTCGCTGATGGACGGGCTTGCGGGTGTGAAAGGCCCTGACGGACTCATCGACGCCTATGAGAGAGACAGGAATCTGAGGCAGTGGATTCGCTGGTCTTGTAGCCATACCGATCGTGATATCGAGAGGATCAATGCCGAGCTCCAAGATGCATTGGAAGGCCTTGTTCAGGTACCAGCCGATGCGACATGGGAGCTAGTCAAAGCCCATATTGCCCGCTTCTGCGATGCGTGGAGCAAGTCGTTTGGGTGGCCCGCTGTGGGGCAGATGCTCGCATTTCATTTCACATTTGCCGAAATGGTGGAAAATGGGGAGGACGCTGGCGGTCTCTTCGATGCCGTGGCGTGCGAGTCTCTGGCCGAGGCCTTTCGCCTTGCATGGGCGTCGAGTGCACTCAAATGCACGGAGGACATTCTCGCAGTCTTGTATTGGAATACCTACGAGGGTGTGTCGTCAGAACCAGTGCACGAGACAGCGAAGGTACTACGAGCAGCCGTTGCGGAATTCTCATATCGCCCCCATATGTCAGACGGTAGTCTCTCGCCGGAGCAGGTGACGGAATTCGTTGAGATTACTCGGGCGATATTCGAGCTTTTGGAGGAGGCCGCCCTTGACGAGGGGCTTGAGCGCTACCTACATCTCGACGAGCTCTATGCCATGGATGGTCCCGGCCTTGAGACTGCGCGACATATAACCGAAGCTTGGGTCGAGGGACGTCTCGAGTCATGGCTTTCGGATGGTGGTGCGTCGGAGATCGAGCAGAGAATCGATGCATGGATTGACGCATTGCGGTTGCAATGGGAGCGCGAGACGCATGACGGCTCTCAGGCAGATTGCTTCGAATCTCTAGACGATGAAATGCAGGCGCAACAGCTTTATGCATGGATTGAAGAACACTACGCATGCACCTTCGCCGACCCTCCTGAAGCTCGTTGGGCGAGCGAGGAAGAGGATTGTACAGTGGAGAAGAGGACGCGCGATTTCGCGCAACGGATGGAGTCAGAGGGAAAGATGGCTACGTTTGACTAGAAGTCGACGAGTGATTTCATGCTGACACCGAGGGTGTCGGCGATGCAGGGAAAATGTTTATTTGAATGTCGCCAAACATCTAAGCTGAATGCGGGGGAGGGGCAGGTGCCCCTCCCCCTGTCAAACTTGATGGATAGCTACTGCCCCACTCCGTACCAGCTCACGCCTTCGTCTTGCCAGCCTATAGACAGTAGAAAGTCACGTTCTGCAGCGCTCGTGGTGTAGTGATGGTTGTTGGCATACTCGTTGGGGTTGTAGACGCGGTATAAGGGAACGCTTTGTGCAGAATCAGAGTACCAGCCGATGCCTTCGTCATTCCAGCCCACCGAGACCAACATGTCGCGCTCGGCGGCTGACAGGGTGTAGTGATGCTCGCCGGCGTAGGGGTTGTACAGGCGGTAGACCGCGTTGCCAGATGTCGGAGCGATCCAGCCCGTGCCCTCGTCCTGCCAACCCAGCGAGACCAGGTGGTCGCGCTCGACGGTCGACGAGCTGTAGAAGTGCTCGCCGGAGTTGGGGTTGTACAGGCGGAACATGGCGTTGGTGGCCGTCGGCTCGGGCTGCGGCTCTGGCGTGGGAACCGGATTGGGTTTCGGCTCCGGGGTCGGCGTTGGTTCCGGATCAGGATTCGGCGTGGGGGTGGGATCGGGGTCGGGCGTAGGCGTGGGGTCCGGTTTGGGTATGGGCGTTGGGTCTGGTGTCGGCTTGGGGGCTGCGACTATCTCGTAGGTCGCCTTCTGCGTGCCGGTGTAGTTGCCCTTGCCGGTGACGGTGACCTCCTTCTTGCCAACGTTCGTGACGTCGGAGGGCCAGGCGACGTCATAGTCCGTGCCCACGGCGAGGGTCTTGCCGCCGTGCTTTACGGTGACGGCGGGCCTCTTCTGGGCGCCGTCATAGGCGAACTGCGTCTCGTCAAGCGTAACGGCGGTGATGGGGGCGGGGGCTATCTCGAACGTCGCCGTCTTCTTGCCCACGTAGTTTCCCTTGCCCGTGACGGTGACCTCGTGCTTTCCGGCCGCAATCGTATCCGCTGGATACGCGACGTCGTAGTCGACTCCCTCGGTGAGGAGCATGTCGTTTGACTCTGCGGTAACTGCCGGACACTTGGGATTGCCGTCATAAACGTAACGAGAGACCGAGAGGGAGACAGAGGTGACAGGGGCGGCGATGATCTCGTAGCCGGCCTTCAGCTCTCCCGCGTAGTTGCCTTTGCCGGTGACGG
>CABURF010000051.1 GCA_902493755.1 uncultured Coriobacteriia bacterium | reverse complement strand
GTAGAAGGATTATCCTGGATATGATTTAGAAGCCCCAGCTAGGGGCTTCTTTTTTTGCTTGGCATGATGATTATGGAATTGCCGAGAGTTCGGCAACCGGGTAACTAGGGTCGGCAACCAGGGGTCTGTCCCCCTTTTGTCATCCGCAAGTTATTGCTAATTGAGCGTTACTTGAGGGTCTGTCCCCACTCTGCCACCGGCGTTGACGAGAGCATAATTCTGACCGAGTCTTTTCGGAGATTGCTCCGGTTTCGTTTTCTTTTAAGTCCGGAATTGTTCAGATTCTCGGGGTGGTTTGCTCGGGCACAACTGATCTATTGTTTTGTTGCAGATAAGACGACCGGAAAGGAGGTGAGGCATGCCACGGCGACCACGTAAGCACTCATCGACCGGGTATTACCACATTACGAATCGTGGCGTTGGCAGGGCCCGCGTTTTCAATGAGGGCAATGACCACGTGTTTTTCCTGGAGTGTTTGCGGCGCGCTCAGCAAGTCTGCAACTTCAGGATTCTCGCATATTGCGTGATGACCACTCATTTTCACATCGTTATCAAGTGCAACGGTCCTATCCCACCTTCTCTTTTTCAGAGTGTTGGCGCGCGTTTCTCGGCTTATTATCACAAGCGACATAAATGTGCTGGCCAAATATTTCAGGGCCGGTTTCACAGCGAAGCAATTGAGACAGAGGCGCATCTTTTGTCGGCGATTCGATATGTTTGGCGCAATCCCATCAAAGCACGACTTTGCACCCGTCTAACCGATTATCCGTGGAGCAGCTATAACTGCCTGGGAAAATCAAACGAGCTCATCGACAATGAACTTCTATGCAGTTTCATGAGTGCGGACGAATGGCGTGATTTCGCTCAACAAGAGACAAGCATTCGTCACCTCGAGCCGTTCTCTAAACGTTTATCAGATGAGGTTGCTCGAGAAGTGATTCGCCGGAAGTATGATTATCTCAATGGCATTTCGGTAGGCATACTCAAAGCTCAAAAATGCCCATTTGCGCTTGCAGCTTGTCTTGGTGCGGGGATGACCATAACGCAACTTGCCAGGATTCTGAGAATCGCCTCAACGACCATGCACCGCGCGTTCAGAAAGTGGGGTGCGCAGCCTTCGCCCCTTTGCACCGTTGAAGCGGCAGCTAGTCCGTGAGCGATCAAGCTCGGGATTGTTCACCCAGCCTTCTGGAAGATTTGGTACCCTGTCGAATAAGCAAAATGATTCACCTTTCGAGAGGATAATCAAATGAGCCAGGATATGATTAGCGTTGATGAGGCGCGTCAGAGGACGATTGAGCTCGCAGGCAACGCTCGCTTTAGAACGCCGGTCGAAGAGGCTGATTTGTTTGCTGCTGTTGGACGAGTTGCTGCTGACGATCTCACGAGTGACATTGATGTTGCGCCTTTCGATAATACAGCGATGGATGGATTTGCCGTGGTTGCATCATCCCTAAAGGACGCAAGCGAAGATGCTCCTGTCGAGCTTGAGATTGTGGATTGGGTCGGCGCAGGCGTTGTGAGCGAGGTCGCTCTTAAGCCCGGAGAGGCAATTCGCATCATGACGGGTGGCATTATGCCGCAGGGTGCCGACGCTGTGGTCAAGATCGAGGATACGACTTTCACCGGAGACGGTGGAGTGGGCGAGCGTGTGCGCATATTCGCTCCTGCAGCCAAGACGAATGTGCGCAAGGCAGGCGAGGAGGCCAAGGCAGGTGACATTGTCGTTCGCAAGGGTGAGTAATTCGCGCTGCAACGGTGGGCTTGCTTGCGAGCACCGGAAACACGACTGTTCCCGTATACGCTCGCCCCAAGGTCGGTGTTATCAGCATCGGCACAGAGCTTGTCGCTCCTTCGGCAAGGCCTGAGCCGGGCAAGATTCGCGATGCGAATGCATACGTTTTGGGTGCATATGCACTCGAGCTTGGCTGTGAGGTGAACCTATATCCGATTGTCAAGGATGATGAGGCCGCCATCCGTGCTCTATTTGAGCAGGCGATCGATGAATGCGATTTTGTCGTCTCGAGTGGCGGCGCGAGCAACGGCGATTTTGACTACGCCATCGAAACGGTTCGTGATCTAGGTGAAATTGTTTTCGATTGCGTGAGCTTGCGACCAGGCAAGGCACAGGCATTTGGTTGTGTGGGTGACACGCTCGTTGAGGTTCTCTCGGGAAATCCCGCAGCTGCCGCGGTGGGCTTTCAGCTTTTTGGACGACCAGCACTACGCGCCATGCAAGGTTATGCGGAGCTCGATCGTCCGATTAGCGACGCCGTTCTCGCACAACCGACACGCAAGAAGGAGGCTCGCGCTTTCTATCAAAGAGGTCATCTTGAGGTTGGGGAGAACGGTGAGTTGCTTGCGTGCCAGGAGGAAAAGCAGTCATCTGCTCTCTTGTCAGAGATGAATCGCAGCACTGTGCTCATCGAGCTCCCGCAGGGTACGGGAATGTTCGAGGTCGGAACACCTGTCAAGTGCCTTCATCTAGACATGGACGAGGGCGTAGTCATCTAGATTCGTTCGACACGTCGCTAACAAAGCCGCTTCCATTGCGAAGCGGCTTCTTTTTGCGCGCAAGTGGTAATTGGGGGACAGACCCTGCTATACCGATCCTGCTGCATCAACAGGAGGAAGCGAAAAGGAGGGGACAGGCCCCTGCGTATCAACCCCCAGGTATAATCATTCCGCCAGTGTCGTTACGAGGAGTCAAATGTCCACTCAATCTCCTGATGAGAAGTACAGCGTCCTGCTCGATTACCTGCGACTGTTAAAGGACGCCGCGGTTGCATTCTCAGGCGGCGTGGATTCCTCCCTGCTCTTGCACGCCGCGCACGAGGCGCTTGGCGAGAGAGCGATTGCAATTACAGCTCAATCGCGTCTTTTTCCGCAACGAGAACTCAGCGAGGCTGCTGCATTTTGCGAAAATCGCGGCATTTTGCAACTGGTCGTTAAGACAAACGAGCTCGAAGATGATGCATTTCGACAGAATCCGCCCAATCGCTGCTATCTTTGCAAGACAGGCCTGCTGCGCGCAGTTGTTCGGGCGGCGAATGCGCATGGAATCGAAGCGGTTATTGAGGGATCGAACACCGATGATGAGAATGACTATCGTCCGGGGGCTCAGGCAATAGTCGAGCAAGGGGCGATAAGCCCCCTTAAGGAGGTCGGCCTCTCTAAAGACGAGATACGCACTCTTTCACGCGAGAAAGGCCTCCCTACCTGGAATAAACAGTCATTTGCATGCCTTGCTTCGCGCTTTGCGTTTGGGGACTTCATTAACGATGAGCGTCTGACTGCAGTTGATGAGGCAGAGCAGTATCTGCTTGATAGAGGGTTTCGGCAGGTTCGAGTGCGCCTTCATGGATCGATTGCACGTGTCGAGGTGCTTCCGAGCGACCTAGCACGTCTTGTCGACCCGGATATTCGCGAGGGTGCAAGTCAAAAACTCAAGGCGCTCGGGTTTGAGTACGTGACGCTTGACCTCGATGGATACAAGTCAGGCAGCATGAATGTAACGAGCGAATAATTGGGGGACAGACCCTTAAACCTCTTGACCCTCCCGACTCCTCAGATTTTCTTTGGCAACAAGGGGACAGACCCCCCATTTCCAGACCCCTCATTTCCATATCCCTCACTTCTGTTTCCGCCTCTGTGTCTTTAAGATCGAATCCTTCACATCACCGCTTGTCGCTATCATTCTCGTTATCGACCGCCGCTTCCCACGGCCAATGCCCTATACTTGCAATTACAACCACCACAGTGCATAAGGAGAATTCATGAGCGAATCACGCGCCGGTTGGTATCCAGACCCTTCGGGCGATCAATCGAGGCTTCGGTATTGGGATGGAAGCCAGTGGACTGACGATTACGCCGATAGCCCCGCAAGTTCTCAAGCGGCGACCGGGCAAGACGTTTCGTCCTCTGAGGAGATTACGCATCAAGCGCAGGTCGTCGAAAATTGTCAGGTTACGTATGGCATGACATCGCAAGATTCCACATTGCGGCTCATCGCCTTCGTCTTCTGCATCATTTCAACTGTGACAGCCGGATGGATGCTCATTCCCCTCGCGTGGATGATTCCCATGACCGTATGCGCTTGGGGAATCTACAAGGGTAAGCGACCAAATACCGTGGCATTCGGCGTGTGCACGTTGATTTTCGTGAGCCTTGTGGGAGGCATCTTGCTGCTTGTTTCCAAGAAGGACGCCTAATTCGTATCGATGCAAGGAAAATGGGGAAATGGGGACAGACCCTCGTTTCCCCATGTCCGTTTCCGACCCTCGTTCCCCGCTCCTTCATCTTCGCGGCGTCCGTAACCCCGCTGCGTAACAAAATGGGGACAGACCCCGCATTCCCCGCACACTCTATTCAGTTCGGCATATAGTGTGTGCGTACGCCATATTGTGGCCAACAACTCCCGTGCGCGCAGCAACGCGCGGGATAGAAGCGGAAGTGGGTTCACCTCATGAAGATTAGCAAGATCAAGAAGGCCGACGGCAAGACCATTCTTGAAGTCACTGCAAGCGCTGATGATGTCAACAAGGCATTTTCCCTTGCGGAGTTCGATTTCGCCAACTCTATGGGGATAAACCCCACGCCGGACAAAACCCTCGCGCAAATCGCCGAGGAGAGGATGGGCATCAAGAATCTCGACTCCATCATCGAGGCCAACGCCATCGAGGCGCTCGCACCCTTTGCCGTTGACCAAAGCGGCATCGCTCCCGCGTTTCCGCCACATCCCACACCGAGCACGGCTCTCAAGCGCAATCAGGAGTTCTCCTTCACCATGGAGGTGACTCCTAAACCCGATTACGAGCTCACCTCCTACGATCCCGTCGAGATCACCCTTCCTGAATTCACCATCAATGATGCCGAAGTTGACGCGCAGATTCAGCAGCTTGCCGAGCGCAACACCACGTACGCTACTGCTGATCCCAAGCCGCTTGAGAAAGGTGATGCGTGTCTTGTGGCGATAAAGTGCTACGAGGATGGCAAGGAGCTTACCGGCCTCACCACCGACGGACGCACGTATGTTGCGGGTGAGGGCTACATGCCCGCCGATTTTGACGCGCACATCTTTGGCATGGAGCCGGGCGAGACGCGCAAGTTTGTCTTCGAGGGTCCAAGTGCCGACGATAATTACAACGAGTTCACGCAAAAGTTTGATTGCGAAGTCACGCTCAAGGAAATCCAGAAACCTGTCGTACCCACTGTTGACGATGCGTGGCTCAGCACAAATCTCCCCATGTACAAGAACCTGGATGATTTGCGCACCGATATTCGCAGTAATATCGAACGCCGTGATCGCGAGCAGTACGAGGCGTACAAACGCCAGGTAGCCGCCAGCGTGTTGAGCGAGCGCTTCGAAGGTAAGATTGCCGATGAAGTGTACGAAAACGCGCGCGACAACCTCATGAGGAACATTCGTATTGGCTTGCAGCAGCAGGGCATGTCCTGGGAGGACTACGTGAACCAAAACGGTGGCGAGCAGCAGATAAACATGATGCTCATGCTCCAGACGCGCGAGATGGTCGTCCAGGGATACGCGCTCGATGCGGTTTTCCGTCATGAGAATCTTGGATTGTCTGAGGACGATATCGACGAGGCGTGCCACATGATGGCGCCCAATGCTAACCCCAAACAGGTTCGTCAGCAGATAGAGGGCGAAGGGAAGAACTTCGTTCTGCGCGAGTCTGCCGAGCGCCTTAAGGCGAACAAGTGGGTTGCCGATCACGCAAAGGTCACCATTCAGGAGGCCCCGCAGGCATAGCTCATCTGCGACATTCAGCTCGACCTGACGCCGGGGGAATATTCCCCCGGCGTTTTCTTTTGCCGCAGGTGGGAAGAAGGGGACAGACCCTCGATTGCCGGCGAAATGGAAAGAAGGGGACAGACCCTCTTTTGGCTGACCTCCAATTGGCTGCGGTGCTATCGCGCATGCAAAAAGGCACCGAAGAGACCAATGGGCAGGGGAGGTCGTCTTCGGTGCCTTCGTGCTTGGCAGAGGACTGGAAGGGGGATGGAGGGCCTAATCCTCAAGTTCGAGGAGTTTGACCCAGTACACAATGTCCTTGCCAGCGAGGGGGTGATTGAAGTCGATGGTAGCGACTTGGTTCTCAACGCTCACCACCTTGGCCGGAATCGGCTCGATATTGCGCGGGGAAGTCCACCCAATGTACTCGCCGACAGGCAGGTTCTCGCCGTTGGGAACCTTGTAGGTGGGGAAGTGCTGCACGGCGCTCTCGTCGTACTCGCCATAAGCGTCAGCCGCCGCGAGCTCGACGGTGCGCTCTTCGCCCGGTTCCATCTCGAGCAAGGCGTCCTCAAGGGCTTTCATGACCTGCCGCCTGCCGAGGATTATCTCGTGGGGAGTGCCTTCGCAATCGTCGAAGACCTCGCCATTGGGAAAACTGCCCCGATACAAAAAACGCGCAGTCTGTCCTTTGTGTGCCATGCCAGTCCTTTCGTCATGTGGGAGGTGCCGAAAGCGCCCCCGCTGCTCACCCGAGCTGGCCGATTAATGCCAACGCTGAGAGGTGAGGAAAAATCCCTCGACGGGCTTGATCTCGCTATCGTCATCAACAAGATCAGCAGCGAGCTCTTCGGCGTTGTTGCAGATCGCGCTCACGGGAGCCTCGATCTCGTCGACCTCTGCAGTCTCTTCGGTAATCTTCTCGTCAGCCATGGTTTCCTCTCCTCTTCGTCGAATGCAAGGTTGCCAGACCTCGGCGGTCACGCCCTCATAACCCATGCGAGGGCAACTCGTATGAAATTCTGGCGTCTATCAGATGGTAGTTCCCAGCTCGCTGCCTGCATATCGTATGAAAGGTATGAGATTAGGCACGACCTATCAAACTCCCCGCTCGATGGCCTGCCGTAAGTCAAGGCGATAGGGTGTGTATCAATAGCGAGCAAATAGAGGGTCTGTCCCCCAATCGCCAGTCCTGGCGAGGAAGGGTCTGTCCCCCAATTGCCAGATGAACATGCAGGAGGAGATTCGTGAACCAGAACATCGATGGTAATGCTGGTACCGTCACAAACGACGGCGAGGCACAAGGCGTCCGCAGATACCAAAATCCCGTGCTCGTGGGCATCATTTTGCTCATTTCGGGAATATCAGTGGCGATGATTCAGTACAAGGTCCCCACCATCATGACAAACCTCATGGGAATTTTCAGGATGGACGCCTCCTGGCTCATGTCGATTTTCACGCTCGTGAGTATCTTTGTCGCGTTGTCAGCTGGCGCGCTCGCGCAGCGCTTCGGCGCAAGGCGCATGCTCGTTATTGCGTGCGGCATCGCCGTTCTCGGTTCGCTCATTGGCCTCTTTTCCGAAACGAGTCCGATGCTTATTGCTTCGCGTGCGGTTGAAGGTGCCGCTCTCACGATTCTCACAACCTGCGGACCG
>CABURF010000050.1 GCA_902493755.1 uncultured Coriobacteriia bacterium | reverse complement strand
ACCGCAGCCATTTTGGTCTCCACCAAAACGCCAGGAACGCCTTCGTTGGGGCACTGTGTCGGAAAAAGATGTACATCGTACTTGCTCAACTCGCCCAAAACATCCCCTGCCACGGAATCAAAGACGCCGTGGTAGTAGACATTGGACAGTTCGTCAACTTTGCCTAAAAAGCGATCCTCGTAGCCGCCCTCAATACGACCATAGAAATGGAAGTCCACCTCAGGCAGCAGCTTTGCTACGCCCAAAGCGATTTCCACTCCTTTCTCAGGGCTAATCAGCGAGAAGAAAACACTACTCATGCGACCGCTCCCCGAAGACCTAATCTGAGTCGGGGCCTTCGGCATCTCACGGCAGTTCGGGTAGATAGAAACGTTATGAACTCCCATCGCCTCAAACGCACGCTTCATGCTCTCAGTCTCGACGTAAACGCGCCTATATCCATTCAACCTGTTCGCGTAAGTGACGCTCTCAGGCGTCTTACCCCCCATAACAATCAGAATAGAGCGCTCCATTTTTGACCTATTGAATCGATACAGAAGATACGTCAGCCTATAACGCCAATCTGCGCTGACGCCCAGAACAAGTGCACCGTCATGCGAAAATAGACGTCGAATAAGCCTTAATATCACTCTGAGGTTAAGTTGCTTGACAATGGATAAGTCAAGCTTATCTATTGTCAAGCAGTCGCTCAAACGCTTGTAGAGAAGAGCATTCTTGACCGTCACGCCACCGTAAGGGGGCGGGAAACTGCCGATATAAGTAAGACAATGGAGACTCATCGATGCTCAGCCCTTTCGTAAAACATCGGATACGGAATAACTAGTCCATCGGATGCATCCACAATGACTTTACGCGCAGAACCAAGCAATCCGAATTCAGGCGAGTAGTTCACATCAATGCTCTGCTCAGCAATATTGGGCAGTCCAAATGCAAAAATGAAGGAACCTTCTAATCTCTTGCCGCCAAAAGCCTTATCTATGATACGAACACCATTATCCGCAAGACAAATATCCCTAACAATTCTCGGGTTGCGCCCACGCAGCTTCATAGAGCCTCGGGCACTTATGCCGTCTGAAAACTCTATTTTGCAAGTGCTGTATCTAGCAACCCGAAACGGCGCCCAGCACTCATGCTGCTCTACGCCATCAATCATCACGCCACTATGGGCCTGAGTCTTCTTAAACTCGAGTCTCTTGGCATCTTGATATGCATAGGTGCCGCAGTTCACGATCCACGGCTCTCCATCCACAAAGCACTCGAAACTCAATGCGTCGCAATGAACGTGCCCCATGGCATAGGCCGGGCCCGGCTTGCCGGCATCGAAAATCACCTTGACGAAGCCCGCCTTGGTCTGCCGTTCGAGAATGCAGTAGCCCGAATTCTTTAGCACACCATGAAATTCCGGTACAACGCCGAAACGCTCGCGAGCGCAAAGCAACAGCGCATCGCGACTCTTAGCCACGTTGTCGCCGCAATCGTTGAACAGTGGAGTCCTATTAATCCCGCGCTCCATAGAGTATAGGCAGTCGCACATCTGCCGAAGCTTAAAAGCTTCGGCATGCTCACCAAAGCCCGAGTCGCGCAAGACAATTGCAGCACGCATCAGGTCCTCAAGCACAATCTTCTGATACATCGGGCTTTGCTCGAAGTGCATCCCGTCATCGAGTACCTGCTCGTCAACCTGCGCCTTTAGCATAGGCAAAACAAGCTCGAGCGTCTTGCGGTCGTCGAAATAACACGCGAGGATAGCAAGGGCCTTCAAGTTCTCTAGATAGTGATTGGCCAGGAGGTCCTTCTCCAGGTGCTGGGAAAGATGTACGTACTGCTCGACCAGCGATGCGTTAATTCGCTCGCAAAAGGCATTATCAACCCTCAATGCGCCATCGAGCTCAGCTCTAAAAGCAAGCCAGCTAACGATGCGCATCGATATGACGTATGGATCCCAGGCAACGCCTCCTCGCTCCCGCGGGCAGGCATCTATCCAGCTGTCCACGATAGCTTTGGCTTTATCAAGGTATCGCTTATCACCCTCATCAAGGAAAGCCTTCGCAAGAGGAAGCAAGTATTCGTGGTAATGCAGGTTAAAACGCCAGAGCGGGGTCGAGAGCTCTGCGTGCCACGATTCGCGCCAATCCATGCGCTCCTCATGATTTAGGAGTTCCACCCTGTCATCAAGAAGAGCATCCACATCAAAACGCGCTAGAAAAACTGGATCGAAGTCAATCTCCGATAATGCGGGAACGCGGCGAATATCCGCCTTGTCCGCATCGGGGCAAGGCCTGTAACCAACATGCAAACGCGTGCTGCCCCCAAGCTTTCGCCAGATTCTATAGGCAATCTGACTAGGCTTGAGGTGCAGCGCGGTGTCTATATAAAGCCGCAGCTTTGACAATTCTTTAATCTCCCCTATTTACCGAGCACGCTCGCAATTCGCTCGCTCGCATGCCCATCCCCATACGGGTTCGAAGCCCGGCTCATTGCCGCATACTCCTCTTCGTCGGACAGCAGACGGGAAAACTCAAGATAGATAACGTCCTCCTCAGTGCCCACAAGCTTCAACGTGCCCGCGGCAACCCCCTCAGGTCGCTCGGTGGTGTCGCGCATCACCAACACCGGCTTGCCCAAGCTAGGAGCTTCCTCCTGTATGCCGCCCGAATCGGTAAGAATGAGATGACTCGCAGCCAGGAAGTTATGGAAGTCAAGTACCTCCAGAGGATTGATGATATGGAGACGATCGAAGCCGTCCAGCTCCTCGTGAGCCGCCTTGCGTACGAGTGGGTTCATGTGAATAGGATAGATCGCCTTGGTGTCGGGATGCTCCTCCATCACGCGCCTGATCGCGCGGAACATGCAGTGCATGGGCTCGCCAAGGTTCTCGCGGCGGTGTGCCGTGATCAAAATCAGGCGACTGTCGCTGGCCCACTCCAACTCTGGGTGGGTATAATCCTCGCGCACCGTGGTGCGCAGGGCGTCGATGCCGGTGTTGCCGGTCACCCATATCTTCTCGGCACGCTTGCCCTCGTCGAGCAGATTCTGCCTACTCGCCTCCGTAGGTGCGAAGTAATACTCACTGACAATATCCACGGCCTGACGATTGAACTCCTCGGGCCAGGGACTGTATATGTCGTGGGTGCGAAGCCCCGCCTCCACATGCCCCACGGGAATCTGCAGATAGAAGCAGGCGAGCGCTGCAGCAAAGCTTGTGGTCGTGTCGCCGTGCACGAGCACCACGTCAGGCCCTTCCTCCTCGAGAACGGCCTTCAGCTTCAGCAGTACGTCACACGTGACGTCGAATAGCGTCTGGCCCGGCTTCATGATTGCCAAGTCATGGTCGGGCGTTACGCCGAAGACGCGCAGAACTTGATCGAGCATCTCGCGATGCTGACCCGTCACGGCCACAACCGTCTGAAACTCGTCGGGACGGCTCTTGAGCTCGTTCACGAGCGGACACATCTTGATGGCCTCCGGGCGCGTCCCGAAGACAAGCATCACTTTCTTCAAACCTGCTTCTCCCTGCATCTCTTCAAATGGCTTACAGCTTATAGACGTTCTCACCGTCGCCACACACGTTACGCGGGTCGATGAGGATGCGGTCGCCGAAGGCCTCGGGCTTGCCCTTGATCTGGGAATGACCCACCATTACGATAACCATTTCCAGGCCATCCAGGAACTCCTCCATGGAGTGCACCTGGCCCGGTACCTCGTCGCGCTCGACCCACGGGTCATACACCTTCACGGCACCACCGCACAGGTGCTCCTCCATGGACTCGAGCATCTGCAGCGTGGGGCTCTCGCGCACGTCGTCAACGTCCTCCTTGTAGGTAAGGCCGTAGATGCCCACCTTGGAGGCGTCCTTGATCCCGCGCTCTGCCATAACCTCATGTGCGCGCTGAAGCACGTACTCGGGCATACCTGCGTTGGTCTGGCGGATGAAGTTTGCGGTCTCAGGGTAATCGCCCACCAAGAACCACGGGTCGACGGGAATGCAGTGACCGCCAACGCCGGGGCCGGGCTGCAGGATGTTTACGCGAGGGTGCTTGTTGGAGATGCGGACGACCTCCGCCACATCCATGCCGCCGATGCGG
The DNA here is from genome assembly GCA_902493755.1 of uncultured Coriobacteriia bacterium. Classification (GTDB taxonomy): domain Bacteria; phylum Actinomycetota; class Coriobacteriia; order Coriobacteriales; family QAMH01; genus QAMH01. Next base: position 3,411 of record CABURF010000050.1, on the reverse strand, counting down.
CAGATCTTGGCGAGCTCATTGGAGAAGGCGATGTTGATCGCGCGGAAGGTGTTCTCGACGACCTTGGTCATCTCGGCAGTGCGGATGTCGGTCACACTGGTTTCGCCCTGACAGAAGGTTGCGTAAATCTTAGCAACCTCCTCGCCCACCTCGGGATCGTCCGCACCAACCGTACGGTTGTTGTGCAGCAGCTCGAAAACCATGTTACCAGGGATGATGCGCTCCGGAGCGTGCACGAGCTTAACGTCCTCGCGCTCGGCCTCAATGAGCAGCGGGCGCACGAAGCGATCCACCGTGTTGGGCGAAATAGTCGACTCAATTACAAGCACGGCACCCTTCGGGGCGACCTCGAGCACCGTCTTGCAGGCGGCAATCACATAGCAGGGGTCAATCTTCTTGTCCAGCTTGTCGTAGGGCGTCGGCACGCTCACGATGTAGGTATCGCACACCTGATACTCGGTCGTGAATTTAATGCCGACCTTAAGTGCATCGGCGAACAGCTCGTCGAGCCCCTCCTCCTTGAAGGTGGTGTGGCCGGCGTTCAGGGTTGCCACGAGTTCCTCGTTGTAGTCGGTTCCCACAACCTCCACGCCGTGCGTAGCCATCATAAGTGCGGTGGGCAGTCCGATGTAACCGAGACCGATAACGTTAACCATTGATTTTAATCCTTTCATTTGTTTGTTTGGTCTTATATACGGCATCGGATAAAACAGCGATCATCTTATCCGCCATAAGCTTTCTTGAGTACTCCCGATTCATGAAATCAACCGCCGCCTCGCTCATTCTGGCTAGATTGCACGCGCGATCAGCCCTCGAGGCAAAAGCCTCGAGTTCGTTGATGTCTTCCTCCTCGCTTCCACACAGAGCAATACCAGCACCGCTCCTACGAACGAGCTCGGATGCATCACCTTCCGGCCCTACGAATAGAACAGGCACACCTCGGGCAAACGACTGGAATATCTTCGATGGGATGGTTCCCGAGAATTCAGCGCTCTTTTGGAGCGAGACAACGGTCATATGAACCCCCGCATAGCGTGGCTCAAGCTCAGCCATTGGAACGCCATGCTCAAGTTTGAGAAAACCATAGCCTCCGGCAGAAACCAACCGCTCTAGTTCATCACGAGCGGCGCCCTCGCCTATCAACTCATAGCTTGACGCAAGTCCAAGGTCGACGATGCGCTTCGCGTACTTCACCGTCGCAGGCACGTCCTGGGATAATCCCATAGTCCCAAAGTAACCGAGACGCAAAGGGCCATCCCACATGTGCTTACATGCAACAACATCGGCTCCATTGGGAACAATAACGATACTGTCGCCCGGAACACCAGCCGCCTCAAGGTCTTTCTTAAACCCATCGGTAAGCGCAACGACGCAATCTGCAGCTTTGCAGAAAGATAACTCCAGTGATTTCATCGCAGCTACCTTTGCGCCCCTGCTGCCTGTCGCCAGCATCTGCTTGTAAGTAAGATCGCGAAACTCAACCACAAGGGGCAGGCGGCACTTCTTTGCATAGTAAACGCCGAGCCACGCAGCGAAGACAGTCCCGCATGTGACGAGCACTACATCATAATTACTACCAACAGGCGATTTCTTACCCAGGTTTTTCAGGCCATTAGCGATGAAACTGACACCGCTCTCTATTCGCTTCGCAAAGCTTGTGTTTGGCTGAATCTTTGACGCGGAACGAAAGACTCTAACACCATCAATCAATTCCTCGACTAGAGGTTTCATCTCATAGCCGTCGAACAAACGACCAACGGGATAATTCGGCCATCCGGTGAACGCAGTTACATCATGGCCCTCACGCACCCAGATGCGCGAATGCTCGGTCGCCCTGAATGATGCAGCGATATTCTCAGGTTTATAAAACTGCGAAAAATACAGGATACGCATTTCAGTCTCATCTAATTCGATGCTAACATGGTTAGTTTCTTTGCGCCGACAACACGACGCCTACGGTTTGTGCGCTTCATCTGAAATCGCTCACGACACAATGCTTCTTATGCCGAACAAAATCGAGCCCACACACCCATTGGGAGTGATTACGCCGCAGCTTCAAAGAGCCCCTTTCGATCAAACGAACGCAAGCGGAAGGTTGCATCACTTGCCCCTCCTCATCGCCTTGAAGGTCTTCACGAACACTCGGGCATCCAAGCCAAACGACTGGTGGCGCACATAGAAAAGTTCTCGCGCCTGACGCACGCCGCTCTCCCACGTCGAGTCATTGCGGTCAGTAGCCGCCCACCAGCCCGTAATGCCGGGCCTGCAGGCTAGCACCTCGTCGCGAGCGTCGCCGTATTCGTACGTTTCCTCCAACGTCACGGGACGGGGTCCTATCACCGACAAATCCCCAAATAGTACGTTCAGGAACTGAGGCAGCTCATCGAGCGACGTGCGTCGCAGGATTCGCCCCACACGGGTGATACGCGGATCATCGTCAAGCTTCTGCTCGCGCCTCCAAGTCTCAAGCTGAGCTGAAGATATATACCTCTCAGGATGGTCATGGGCGTCAGAGACCATCGTCCGCAGCTTGAAGATGTAGATCTTCTTACCTCCCTGCCCAATACGCTCCTGCCTAAAAAATGGCTTACCCGGCGTATCGACGCAGATCGCAACACATGCAACAGCCACGGGAGCAGCTAGCGCCAAACACACCCCCGTGCTAAACACAATGTCAAAAACTCTCTTTGCTACGAGATAGCCGATGCCACCTTTCTTGGGAGCAGCCACGCTTGAATCAGGCGCAGGAGCCTTATACGCCCCATTTGGTGCGCAACACTCCACGCAATTAGAGTTCTTGGGAGACATGCAACATCCAATTGCGGAGTTGCATTCGCATGAGCCCCCTGCGCCCTCATCATTTCTGATATCGATAAGCCTATCCTCATCTAGTCCAGAAGCACACGCTACAGCACGACCCGGATTAGCCCCGGGAGAGGCGATAGCGTTCCTGAAAGCTAGGGCCAAAACCTTCCTGGCCACTATGCGCACCCCGCCCCAAAAACGGGTTTTGCAAGAAATTGGGTCTCCATACCGCCGATGCGGTTACAATTGAACCCAAAGATGCGGCGCATCCGCAGGCCGCTCGCGAAACAGCTCACGACCTGCGAAAACACCTCTTCTTTGTTCGTGCTAGATTTGGCGGGAAGCGCGAACGCACCCATAGATTTCTCAGAGAACTCCGGGCGCATTTTTAATATGCGCAAAGGGATGTCGCCGGCGAGCACGTTGATGAACTGGGGCAGCTCGTCGAGGCTGAGCTTGCGCAGCCATCTGCCCACGCGGGTGACGCGCGGGTCCTCGGCCATCTTGAACACCGGGCCGGTCTTCTCGTTGAGCTCGCGCAGCTCGGCCAGGCGCTCCTCGGCGTCCACGCACATGCTGCGGAACTTGTACATCTGAAACGTCTCG
>CABURF010000049.1 GCA_902493755.1 uncultured Coriobacteriia bacterium | reverse complement strand
GTCTGCCTAAAACGACTCCTTGCCAAAGCCTCTTGAGCATCGGGCGGCATTATTGAGCGTGGGCGTTATCGTAGGTATCTTTGATTTCTTCCGGCAAATCGTCGGGAATCAGTGTCTTCACTCTATCCTCGTTGCCATCCTGAATCGCCTGCTCGTAGTACCAGCACTTGAACCTTTGGTGCTCATCGCCGGCTACTTAAGTGCTTTCGCCGCCTCGCGGGCGCGCCGCTTGGGGTTCTTCGCGGGCTCGTTCGTCTTGACGGGATCGTCGCCGAAGAACGAGAGCTTCTCCCATTCGCTTGCAACGAATCGCAGGATCTCCTCATCGGACGGCTCCGCGCCGAAGACGATGCGGGCAGCGCCGTATCTGCCGTCCTCGACGTGCTCCGCCAGCCCGACCTAGAATTGGCCGTCGTGATATACGGTCAGGGTGGACGACATGCTGATCTGCATGGTTGGTTCCTCCTTTATGCAGATGACCATGCAGAGAAGGGACAACCAAGGAGGCAGGTTACTGATGCGGACTAGCGCACGCCCACGACTACCCGACGGGGACTGTGTTTTCATCTCTGGTGGTTGGATTGTAGAATGAGCGAATGCGCATTGACCTCGCTGCCGGCATGCTGTGACTGGGGTCGGAATTTCGAATTCTCGATAATATGCCTACGTGCATCGCCCCTCAGTTTCGAAACTTAAAAACATCTCGAGTTTCGAAACCGAGAGGGAGCTCGCGCCGCTGCTGTCCATCAGGGATGCGTTCCCGAAGGTTCTCATCTGACGACAGGGGTGAGCGTGGTGCCGTTCAAGAAGGACGCGTACCTGTACGTCAAGGCCGGCAAGAGCGCATGGGCAGAGGCACGGATCCTGTCGCTGGCAAAGGGGACCGTCAGCATCGAGAGCCTCTTCGCCGAGCCGACCTACAGTGCGAAGACCAAGCTGGTCTGCGCGGTCCCCAGCAAGCTGAGCTACCACGGCAGGACCTTCAAGGTCACCACGCTCGGTTGCGGCGTCTACCCCAAGGCGAGCAAGGCGGTTGGCTGCCGTTGCCTAAGCAGTCTTGTCACACCGTTGCCGCAGTCCCCGGCGCAGTGCGCAGCTCCTGCCGAATCTTCCGAAAGCGTTCCGGGACTTCGGCAAGCTCCATCTTCTGCGGGGCATCGACCGTACCCGCTTCCTTCGCCGTTTCGTAATACCAGCACTTGTAATCCACCATCTCCATGGTGTGCTGCAATTCTGCCATCTGCTGTTTCAGAACTTCTTGTTGGCGCCGGAACATGGCAAGGCGCAAATCGATGGTGTCGTCTCCTTGCAGCGCCATCTCGATGTACTGCCGGATGTCCTTGATGGACATCCCGGCTTTCTTCATGCAGCCGATCACCTGCAGCCATTCGATATCCGATTCCCGGAACATGCGAATGCCGCCGGAGGAGCGCTCCACGAAGGGCAGCAGCCCCTCCTTGTCGTAGTAGCGCAAGGTGGACGCTGCAACCCCCAGCAGCTTCGCCATTTCCCCCACCGTATAGACCATCTGAAAACCCCTCCGAATTATTCCAGAATCCCCTTGACTTAAAGTTAACTTCAAGTTCTAGGATGCACATTAAGTTCAAAGGAAGCATGCTTCCAAACAGAATGCTTGTCAATCATAAGGAGGGGGAATCGAACGTGAACAGGCCGTATGTTTTCTGCCACATGATGTGCGCTTTGGACGGAAAGATCATGGGCGGTTACATGAGAACGCCGCAGGGCAGAGCGGCGGGCGATGCGTTCTACGACATCGCCTTCGGGAAAGAGCCCTTTTACCATCACCAGGGCTGGCTGTCCGGCAGGGTGACAACGGACGACAACTTCACCTTCTACAGGAAGCCGGACCTGGACGAAGATGCGCCGGCCGTTCCGGCAGGTGATTTCATCGCGCAGCCGGACTTCGGAATGTTCTATGTCTCCGTGGACCCTCACGGCAAGCTAGGGTGGAAAAGCAGCACTCTACGCTATGTGGACACCACCGCCCATGTCGTCGAGGTGCTGACAGAGCAGGTCGGCAACGCCTACAGGGCATTTTTGAGAAAGCTGGGAATCTCGTACATCATCGCGGGAGAAACGGAGCTGGATCACGCTCTGGTCCTTTCCAAACTGAAAGAAGAATTCAACATCGAGACCCTGATGCTGGGCGGTGGCGGCGTGCTGAACTGGTCGTTCCTGCAAGCGGGGATGTGCGATGAGATCAGCATCGTGTTGGCGGCGGCGGCAGACGGGAGCCCGGATACGCCTCCGGTTTTCCGAGCCGCAGAAGGCATTTCGGAGAGCAAGGCCCTTGACTTCACGCTGAAAGAGGCAAAGGCCATGGACGGCGGGGCGGTCTGGCTGCGCTATGGCGTGAATCGATAATCCTAAGCAGGAGGTTTCAATTATGAGGTATGAACAAAAAGAGCAGTTCGAGAAGGTCAACGCATTCGGCACGGGAACGGCGAACACCGCCTATGCCCAGTACTTCACCGGCGATTCGTTCCTGAATCCGCTGACCGATCCGGAAGGCGGCCTGTTCGCCGCCAACGTGACCTTCGAGCCGGGATGCCGCAACAACTGGCATATCCACCACGCGGACAAAGGAGGCGGTCAGCTCCTGCTCTGCACGGCTGGCGAGGGCTGGTACCAGGAGGAAGGCAAGGCCGCCGTCAGCCTGCACGAGGGCAGCGTCGTGATGATCCCCGCCAACGTCAAGCACTGGCACGGAGCGAAGAAGGACAGCTGGTTCAGCCATATCGCCGTGGAGGTTCCCGGCGAGAATTGCGAGAACGAGTGGTGCGAGCCGGTATCCCATGAAGAGTACGCAAGGCTGTAGGGAGGAACGAGACATGGCAGTCAAGCAGACGGCAGGCAGAGATGCCCTGGGCGAATTCGCTCCGAAATTCGCGGAACTGAACGATGACGTGCTCTTCGGAGAGGTCTGGAGCCGAGAGGAGCAGCTCAGCCTCCGCGACCGCTCCCTCGTGACCGTCGTCGCGCTGATGGCTCAGGGGCTTACCGATGAGAGCTTCCGCTATCACCTGACGGCGGCAAAGAAGAACGGTATTACAAAAGAAGAAATCGCGGAGGTCGTGACCCATGCAGCCTTCTACTGCGGCTGGCCCAAGGCGTGGGCGGTTTTCCGCATGGCAAAGGATGTCTGGGGCGAGGAGTAGAACGATGATCTTGAATGAAACCTACCCGTTGGCAAACGGAGTTCAGGTTCCCAAGCTGGGACTGGGCACCTGGTTCATCGACGATGCCGAGGCGGCGGAAGCCGTTCGCGAGGCGGTAAAGCTGGGCTATCGCCTGATCGACACCGCACAGGCCTACGGAAACGAACGCGGCGTCGGCGAGGGCGCGCGCACCTGCGGCGTTCGCCGGGAAGAGCTGTTCGTCGCCAGCAAGATCGCGGCAGAGCTGAAGACCTACGAGGATGCGGCGAAGTCCATCGATGAGACGCTGGAGAGGATGGGGCTCGACTACCTCGACCAGATGATCATCCACTCTCCCCAGCCGTGGAGCGAGTTCCGTGTGGAAAAGCGCTATTTCGAGGAGAACAAGGAGGTCTGGCGTGCGTTGGAGGATGCGCAGGCGGCGGGCAGGGTCAAGGTAATCGGTGTGTCCAACTTCCTGCAAGATGACCTCGAGAACCTCCTGGGCTCTTGCCGCGTGATGCCCATGGTCAATCAGATCCTCCTGCACATCACCAACACCGATTCGGCATTGGTGGACTTCTGCAAAGCACAGGGCATTCAGGTGGAGGCATACTCTCCCATCGCCCACGGCGAGGCGCTGAAGAATCCGGCGATCGTTAAGATGGCAGAGAAGTACGGCGTATCTGCCGCCCAGCTCTGCATCCGCTATGTCCTTCAGCTTGGAGCCGTCGCGCTTCCCAAGACGGCAGATCCCGCCCACATGGAAAGCAACGCGGACGTAGATTTCGCGATCTCCGAGGAAGACATGGAAACTCTCAAGAACATGGAGCGCATCGCCAATTATGGTGACTTCAGCGCATTTCCCGTGTTCAGCGGAAAGCCTCTTGCATGAGGAGAAAGCGTGAAATGAAAACCTTGATTCTGTACTACTCCTACGGAGGCAACACGAAGCGCATCGCCGAGATGATCCAGAGGAAAATCGGCGGAGATATTGCTCGTATGGATACGGTTGTTCCCTACGATGGCGATTATGATGAAGTCGTCAATCAGGGGCAGCGTGAGATTGCCGAGGGTTATTGCCCGGAACTGAAGCCGCTGCGCATTGGCTGGAGAGATTACGACACCATCATCCTGGGTTCTCCTGTCTGGTGGTACACCTTTGCGCCCGCCATGCGCGGTTTCCTGGAGCGGGCTGACCTGACCGGGAAGATCGTGTATCCGTTTGTCACCAATGGCGGCTGGCTGGGACACGCGCTGAAGGACTTTGAAGAAGCCTGCAAGGGCGCAATCGTGAAGCCGGGCCTCGATGTGCGGTTCGATGAATCCATGCTCCGTACTTCTGAGAAAGATATTCAGGCATGGATTAATACAATCCGCAGATAATCGATCTGCAGCTTTCGGCATCCGCCACAGAGCTGGCAAGGGTTTGGGACGATCCCAAAAATGCAAACAGAGCGTTCCGACTTTCCGACGGAACGCTCTTCGCTCCCTTCGTGCCCTTTTTCCTCGCCTTCACCGGGCGACCCGGGAGCTGGGGCTGGCAGACGCCTCTCTGCTCTTCGTCCACAACGTCCAGGGAAATCTCGCGGTTAACCGCCTGCTCGGTTGGAGGCGAGGGCCCGAGTTCGCCCACGCCTAGGAGCTGCTCAGCGCCTATTCCGAAGGGGGCATGCGGGCGGTATCGGCCCGCTATGATTCTCGTAGCTCATCTTGAACACGGGTTCATTTCAAGTAAGCAGTGCAGCTATGAGCTGAGGATAAAGTGCCACAGTGTGCCCCGAGTTTTCGACTTCCCGGCAGAAACGTGAGCCCTTTGGTCAACGCATCTCAAGATTGAGCGTTGGCTCCGCTTTTGATTTGGTGGCATGACGGAGTGCGACGGCATGGCATTGTCGCATCGCTGTGCCGTTGCAGCGCCAGACGTCTTCGTGGCCGCCGTTCAGCCCTCGTCGAGCTCCTTCAGCCGGGAGAGGCAGCGGTCCAGAAACCCGCTCCTAGCTTGCGCGGCAAGGAGTCCGTCGCAGAAGCGGTCGCCACGAACGCACCACGTGATGCATGCACGTATCAGGTCAATGTCCCCATGGTCGATGTCGCAGCTGTCTATACCTTCCGAGGTGTCGATGCTATGGCGTTCAAGCGTCTCGAAGTAGCTGGTGTCCGCGAACCCGTCCAGTTCATAGAAATCGTCGGCGAAATCCTCGAGTCCGAACGTCCCGCCCCCAAACTCGACATTCATGTTTCTGTCCGCCAGCTTGCCAGCGTACTTGGTTAGTCTTTCGAACATGTTCGCTCTTTAGCTCAAAAGTCCGTTGTCGCCCAGGTAGTCCACGAAGGCATCGATGATCCGTGCCGTGCGAGTCACGATGTCTATTTCGGTGAAGTCTCCCATGACTTGTGTCAGGCGCTTGAGTTCCGCGATCTTTGTTCCGGCTTTTCGCTTGCCATTGCCGTCGGTGTATCCCTCATAGTACTTGCGCTTGTCGCAGAATCTGTAGTCGGCCGCGCGGATGTTTACACGCTTCTCGAGCAGCGCCTTGTTACCCAGCGCCTCCAGGTTGGATTGGTCGACGAGCGGGTCTATCTCGTTGCGCTTCTTGGCATAGATGTGCTCAATTTCGAGCGTGGTGTCCAGGTCCATGAGCGGTTGATCTGGGTCTGCGTACGCCCACCAAGTGAGCATGGACTTCGTTACAGGCCTGCCGTTGGTGAACACGTAGGTTCGGAATCGCTCAGTAATATTTGCGCGATTGAAGTGGTGGTTAGGAAACTCCACCGGGCGGTGCTCCACGATGTTGATCATCTCGGGATACACTGGCGAACGCAGCGCGTTCACGCCGGGTCGCTCAATGGCGTAGGCGAAAATGAATGCCGTGATCTTGTTTAGAAAGCCGTAGAGTGCCTCGTCATCGAGAACGCCTTTGCTGTCGCTGTTGGCAAGGAACCAGACGCTTAGCAGATAGGTCCACATGCCGTTGGGGGCGTAGTTCAGCACGAAGAGCCTGCGGAGCACGCGCTCGCTGAACCCTTCCTGCGCGTCGACGCGTTTCCAGAAGCCGAGCAGCGCCTCGAGATCGTCGAGCGTGGCGTCCTCCTTGAGCATGGCGTAACCATCGGCACCGAAGAAGTCGCGCAACGATGCGGTGGTCGTGTCGCGGATGCCTTTCTTCGCGCGGCGGTAGTACATGTAGCGCGTAAATAGCTCATCGGTTGGTGTGCCGCGCATGGGCCGGAAGATAGCGTTCGCCCCCTCCTCGAGTCCCTTCCAGCGACGGATGAACTCGTCCTTGCGCCCCGTGTCGGAATAATGCTTGTAGAACTGGCTCTTGAAGATGTCGGCATCCGAGAGAGGCAACCCTCGGTCGTTTAGAGTCGAGAAGATGCGTAACGCGGTGTCCTGCGACTCCGCTTCAATGGGCAACAGTATCACATTGTTGATGACGCGTGTGGCCATGTAGACAGTGTAGGTGGGCCACTCGCTCACCAGTTGCTCAATTTTCCTCTGGAAGAAAGCGAAGTTGCGGGCATAGGCGCTCTTCCAGCCATCGCCTACATTGCCCTCTCGTAAAATCTCGAGGAATTCAATCTTGTCGTTGTCCGATGCAACCTCGGAGTCGATCTTGAGGCGTTCCATGTCGGGCTCGTCGAACTCGTCGGTTTTCCATACACAACGGGCGATTGCCTCGCGCATCTTCACAGACTGCTTATCCTTCATGTTGGTGAACTTGTCGTAGAACGCGCGGAGCAGCAGCATGATGGTGGTGAGGCGCTGCTGGCCGTCAATGATCTCAAGTTGGCCAGAGAGGTTCTTAAAGGTGACGATGGGCCCTAGAAAGTATTCGTCGTTCTCGCTGTCGAAACGCTCGTAGTCATCGCCTGGAAAAGCGAACGAGAACAGGTCATCCCACAGCGTTGCACATTCATCCTCGCCCCAGGCGTAGGGCCTCTGGTAGTCGGGGATGAGGAAGTCTGATCGCTTATCGGTGAGAAGATCGCGAATCGATCGCTGGTCGATGTTGAGCTTGGACATGAGCTGTACCTTCCGCGCAGGAACAATCAAGATGGCACAGATTATATCGCCGAAGTCGTCATTCGCTCTATTGCTGCGAGCTACTGAATCTAGCAACCTCTGGCCAACCCATGCGGTTTCATGTCGTGATCCATATCGGCGCCGATCAATGCCCGTGATGCTTCTACTTGCACCTTCTTTGGAGAGCGCGAACGAGAGATGCGATCTACAGACGACTGAATAGCTCCATTCGTTTTGGTTACAAGAAAACATGCTGCGCGTCTGCAGCATGAAGGAGAGGGGATCCTATGAAAATCGTTGTATTGAGCGGCAGCCCGCGTAAGGGCGCCAATACCGACACCATGGTCGAGGCGTTTGCCGAGACCGCGCGTGAGGGCGGCAATACGGTCGAGGTCGTCCGTGTTGCCAGCAAGAAAATCGCTGGTTGCCTGGGGTGTCAGTATTGCTTCGCCCATGAGGGCACTTGCGTGCAGAAGGATGACATGGCCGACGTGATCGAGTCGCT
>CABURF010000048.1 GCA_902493755.1 uncultured Coriobacteriia bacterium | reverse complement strand
ACCTGCGACGCCGCGTACGCCATCCGTGCCAAACAATCGAGCCATGCCGCCTCCCGCTCTCGCGATACAAGTTCCTGAAAATGGGTTTCTGGAAATTGTATCGCAAACGAGCGGGCAGAACGTCCTTAGACGTAGAAGAGCATGTCGTTGTACGTGGGCATCGGCCAATAGGCGCGATCGGTGAGCTCCTCGAGGCGATCGGCGACGCTGCGCAGATTGTCCATGGCGGGCACGACAAGCTCGACGTAAGCGGCAGCACGCTCGGGCCAGGTCTCCTTGTCGTAGGCCTCCTCATGCAGCATGTGCAGCGTGTGCGTCTTGAGACCCATTTCATGCAGGCAATCAGACAGGCGCTCGAGCAGCTTCTCCTCGGTCTCGGCCGAAAGGTCGGGATTGACGGCCTTCTTTGCGATGATCTCGTCAGCAACGACCTTGCTGTACTTGATGACGGCCGGTGTGATGATGCGGTTCGCAATGTCGAGCATGCACATCGCCTCGATGTTCTTCACCTTGGCGTAATGCTCCATGTCGACACCATAACGGGCGCGCATCTCGGCCTCGTCGAGGATACCGAAACTATCCAAGAGCTCGATGCTCTCGGGCTTGATATAGGCCTGCAGAGCATCGGGCGTCGTGCGGTTATTGGCAAGACCGCGGCGCTCGGCCTCGATGGGCCATTCCTCGGAATAGCCGTTGCCATTGAAAATGATGCGCTTGTGCGCGCTGAAAACATCGCGGCAAATGGCGATTGCCTCGGCCTCGACGTCCTCGGCGCCCTCGAGGCGATCGGCATACTCCTTGAAGCTCTTGGCGACGGCAGCGTTGAGCACCGTGTTGGGAGACGAGAGGTTGAGTTCGCTGCCTGGCATGCGGAATTCGAAGCGATTGCCGGTAAACGCAAACGGGGACGTGCGATTGCGGTCGGTGTTGTCCTGCTCGAGCGAGGGAAGCACTTCGCTGCCAAGGTCCATGCGTCCCATCTTGTGCGAGATGGGATCCTCACCCGCGGCAATCGCGTCGACGATGCTCGTGAGCTCATCGCCCAGGAAGATCGACACGATGGCGGGCGGCGCCTCGTTCGCACCAAGACGATGGTCGTTGCCGGCAGACGCGACCGTGGCGCGCAGCAGCTCCTGGTAATCGTCGACACCTTGGATGACAGCGGCAAGCGAGAGCAGGAAGATGTGGTTGTGCGCCGGGTCATCGCCGGGGTTGAGCATGTTGAGACCGGGCGTGGCTATGGACCAGTTATCATGCTTGCCCGAGCCGTTGATACCCTTGAAGGGCTTCTCGTTGAGCAGGCAGGCAAGTCCATGATGCGGCGCTGCCTCGCGCAGCACCTCCATCGTGAGCAGATTGTTGTCGATGGCGACGTTCGCGCGCGAGAAGATGGGTGCGATCTCGTGCTGGCACGGCGCGACCTCGTTGTGCTTGGTCTTCGCGTCCACGCCCATGCGCCACAGCGTATCGTCGACCTCCTTCATGAAGTCGCTCACGACTTCGCGAATGGCACCAAAGTAATGCTCCTCGAGCTCCTGGCCCTTCATGGGATGAGCGCCGAAAAGCGTCCTGCCACACATGATGAGGTCGGGACGGCGGCGGTAATCGTCCTCCTTGATGAGGAAGTACTCCTGCTCGGCGCCGACGGTGGTGATGACCTGCGGGACGTCGTCGATGCCGAAGCAGGCAAGCACGCGCTTGGCCTGGTCGGAAATCGCCCTCATGCTGCGAAGAAGCGGGGTCTTCTTGTCAAGGGACTCGCCCGTGTAGGAGATGAACGCCGTGGGGATACATAGCACCTCGTCCTTGATGAACGCGAAGCTCGTCGGATCCCAGGCGGTGTAGCCGCGGGCCTCGGCGGTACCACGCAAGCCACCGCTCGGGAACGATGACGCGTCTGGCTCGCCCTGGATGAGCTCCTTGCCAGAGAACGACGTGATGGCTGCGCCGTCGCCGAGCGGATCGATAAAGGCGTCATGCTTCTCCGAGGTGATACCTGAAAGCGGCTGGAACCAGTGCGTGTAGTGCGTGCAGCCGTTTTCGATGGCCCATTCCTTCATGGCGTGCGCAACGGCATTGGCGGAATCCTCATCGAGCGCCGTCCCGTTCTGGATGGTCTCGTGCAGGCTCTTGTACACCGGCTTGGGCAAGCGGTCATGCATGACCTTGTCGTTGAACACCATGCTTCCGTAGATTTTGCTGATATCTTCCGCCATGAGCTTCTCCCTTGGGCGTCATCGGTAGTGGGCAGTAGTGTATCGTACGTGAACGAAATTCACGATAAGGGCGTTTTGTTTCGATTGTTTTAACGATTTTGATGAGACAGTTGCTCAGAGCAACTGTCTCATTTTGTCATTTCGAGCGGAGCGAAGCGGAGTCGAGAAATCTCACCACGAGATCTCTCCACTTCGCGGCCTAGTGGCCGCTTCGGTCGAGATGACAGAGAGGCGCGTGACAACGGCCGCTTCGGCCGAGATGACCAGACAAAAGTTGCCGGGGCAGAATTGTCTGGTTCGCGAATGCATCGATCCCTCACTCGTGCTGGATGAGGTACTGGGCAACGTCCTCGGCGGCATTGGCGCCATCGGCGACTGCCGTCGTGATCTGGTAAAGCTCCTTGGAGCGTATGTCGCCCGCTGCGTAGACGCCCGGCACGCTCGTCTCCCCCACGGAGTTGGTGACAACGTGGCCGGTGCGGTCAAGCTCGACAGCGTTGTTCAGGAACTCGACGTTGGGCACGGTGCCGATGGCGACGAAGAGCGCCGAACACGCGATGTCCGACTCCTCGCCCGTGATCACGTTCTTGAGCTTGAGCCCCGTGACCGCGAAATCTTCACCAACGATTTCTTCCACGGTCGTGTTCCAGATAATCTCGACGTTGTCGAGCTCCTTGAGCTTGACATTGTAGATGGCCGTGGCACGCAGCACGTCGCGACGCACGATGACCGTCACCTTGTTGCAGATGCGCGAAAGGTAGATCGCATCCGCGACAGCCGTGTTGCCACCGCCGACAACACAGACATCCTTGCCCTTGAAGAAGTTGCCATCGCAGGTGGCGCAATACGAGACACCCGAACCCTTGAACTCTTCCTCGCCCGGAATGCTGAGCAAGGCAGGCCTGACACCCGTGGCGATGATGACCGTCTTCGCCGTCAAGTCATTGCCAGATGCCATATGAAGCTTCTTGGGACAGACGTCGAGGTCAACGGAGAGCACGGCATCGTAGATAATCTGCGCACCGAAGCTCGTCGCCTGCTTGGTCATGATCTCCGAGAGCTCGTAGCCACTCGTCGACTGGTTGAATCCGGGATAGTTCTCCAGATGCTCGGTAAGCGCCATCTGACCACCAGGGGCGAGTCGCTCGATGACCGCGCACGCAAGACCCGCACGCGCGCAGTACATCGCGGCGGTCAAACCCGCCGGACCCGCCCCGATGATCAGGGCATCGTACGTTGTCGACGCATCGGCTGCCATATCATGACCTCTCGTTTGCTTGGCGCGTGGTCTAGTCGAACATGGCGAGGACGCCGTACTTGGGCATTGCGCCCACGTTCTTCTTGACGGGCTCGCCGTTCTTGAAGAGCATCAGGGTCGGTACGGAGCTGATGTGATAGCGCTCGGCGATATCGCGGCTCTCGTCGATGTCGACCTTGAAGACGTGCGCCTTGCCCTGCATCTCGTCGGCGACCTCCTCGATGACAGGTGCGAGCATATTGCACGGACCGCACCACGTTGCAAAGAAGTCTACGAGCACGGGCTCCTGCGCGCCGAGGACGACCTCGTCGAAGTCCGCTGAAGTTGCATGCTGAACCATTTTGGATCCTCCGTTCATCCAGTAATTCGTACGCTTCGCATTATATGCGCACTAGTAGACAGTATATTCGTGGTAGAATAAATCGTCACGAAACCTTTACGCTTCAACTTGGCAACTGTTGCCTGCGGGCTCTTCCCAAAACATCCGCGCTGTCATACACTATGCGAACACATGTTTGCATATGAGTACCCGAGGGCAGGTTCATGGCTTCCGAAAACATTGTCATCAAAGGCGCACGTCAACACAACCTCAAGGATATCGATCTCACGATCCCGCGCGACGAGCTCATCGTCTTCACGGGGCTTTCCGGCTCGGGCAAGAGCTCGCTCGCCTTCGACACCATCTACGCCGAGGGCCAGCGTCGCTACGTCGAGTCCCTCTCCTCGTACGCGCGTCAGTTCCTCGGACAGATGGAGAAACCCGACATCGATTCGATCGACGGCCTCTCCCCCGCCGTCTCGATTGACCAGAAAACCACCTCCAAGAATCCGCGATCGACCGTCGGCACCACGACGGAAATCTACGATTACCTGCGCTTGCTCTATGCACG
Organism: uncultured Coriobacteriia bacterium; assembly: GCA_902493755.1. GTDB lineage: Bacteria > Actinomycetota > Coriobacteriia > Coriobacteriales > QAMH01 > QAMH01. Next base: position 3,347 of record CABURF010000048.1, on the reverse strand, counting down.
CATCGGCACGCCCCACTGTCCCGTCTGCGGACGCGTCATCGAGAAGCAAACGGCCGACCAAATCGCCGACCGTGTCATGGCGCACAGCACGCCAGGCGATCGCATCATCGTCATGGCTCCCGTCGTACGCGGCCGCAAAGGCGAGTTTGTGAAGTTCTTCGAGGACCTCGTGAAGGAGGGCTTTTCGCGTGTGCGCATCGACGGCGAGATGCACCGTCTCGATGAGGGTCTCAAGCTCAACAAGAAGCTCAAGCATGACATCGAGGTCATCATCGACCGCATCGTACTGAAGGAGAGCGCTCTGCCGCGCCTCGTCGAGGCCATCGAAACCGCCACGACTCTCACCAAGGGCAATGTCCTCATCAAGGTGCTCCCCAAGGATGGGGAGGGTGAGGCGCGCATCGAGCACTCCTCGGGCGCGCTTGCGGCTGCCGGCGTCGAGGGAGAGTACCTCTTCAGCATGGCGCTTGCCTGTCCCGAGCATGACTACTCGATGGATGAGCTTAACCCGCGCGACTTCTCGTTCAACGCACCGTACGGCGCCTGCCCGAACTGCCTGGGCCTCGGCGCACGCCAGGAAGTTGACCCAGACCTCGTCGTTCCGGACGAGAACCTCACGCTCGAAGAGGGCGCCATCGCGCTGTTCAGCCCCTCGAGCAACTACTACCCGCAGATGTATGCCGCTGTCTGCGAGCACGTGGGTGGCGACATGTCGACACCCTGGAAGGACCTTCCCAAGAAGACACGCGATGCTCTGCTCTACGGCCTGGGCGACGAGAAGATCCGCATCGACTACGTCACACGCGACGGACGCGACACCTACTGGTTCACGCGCTGGGAGGGCGTGCTCGCCGCCATCATGCGCAAGCACGACGAAAGCGACAGCGACCGCACGCGGGCGCGTCTCGAGGAGTTCATGGCGATCAATCCCTGCCACACCTGCAATGGCAGTCGCCTCAAACCCGAGGTGCTGGCCGTGACCATATCCAACAAGAACATCTTCGAGGCCACGCAGCTCTCCGCCGTACGCGCACTCGAATTCTTCGAAAACATCGAGATGACGGAGATACAGGCACTCATCGGAAAGCCCATCATCAAGGAAATCTGCACGCGTTTGAAGTTCCTCGTCGACGTCGGCCTCGACTACCTCACGCTCGACAGGCCCACGGCCACGCTCTCTGGCGGCGAGGCGCAGCGCATCCGCCTGGCAACGCAGATAGGCGCCGGCCTCATGGGCGTGCTCTACATCCTTGACGAGCCTTCCATCGGCTTGCACCAGCGCGATAACGAGCGCCTCATCGAGACGCTCAAGCACCTGCGTGACCTGGGCAACACCGTCATCGTGGTCGAGCACGACGAGGACACCATCCGCAGTGCCGATTACGTGGTCGACATCGGGCCGGGAGCGGGCGTTTCCGGCGGCCATATCGTCGCGCAGGGCTCCCCGGCAGACATCGCCGCTTGCCCGGAGTCCATCACGGGACAGTACCTCTCCGGGAAGCGCTCCATCCCCGTGCCGGCCAAACGTCGCAATCCCAAGCGAGGCGCCATCAAGCTCAAGGGGGCAAAGGCCAACAACCTCAAGAACGTCAACGTGCAAGTCGAGATCGGCACGCTCACCGTCGTCACCGGCGTGAGCGGATCGGGCAAGAGCTCACTTGTCACCGACACGCTCGCGCCCGCTTTATCCAACCAGGTCATGCGCACGCGCAAGCGCGTGGGAAAACACCGCTCACTCGAAGGTGTCGACCTTATCGACAAGGTCGTCGATATCGACCAGTCCCCCATCGGACGCACGCCGCGCAGTAATCCCGCAACCTACATCGGCGTCTGGGACGACATTCGCAAGCTCTACGCGAGCCTGCCCGAGAGTCGTGCCCGTGGATACTCCGCCGGTCGCTTCTCGTTTAACGTCGCCGGTGGCCGCTGCGAGGCCTGCAAGGGCGATGGCCAGCTCAAGATCGAGATGCACTTCCTTCCCGACATCTACGTCCCCTGCGAGGTCTGCGGCGGTGCCCGCTACAATCGCGAAACGCTGCAGGTCACATATCGCGGCAAGTCCATCGGCGACTTGCTCGACATGACGGTAGCGGAAGCCTGCCAATTCTTCGAGAACATCCCTAATATCAAGCGCAAGCTCCAGACCCTCAACGATGTCGGTCTGGGCTACATCACGCTTGGCCAGCCGGCGACGACGCTCTCCGGTGGCGAGGCGCAGCGCGTGAAGCTCTCGAGCGAGCTGCAAAAAGTGCAGACGGGCAAGACCTTTTACATCCTCGATGAGCCGACGACCGGTTTGCACTTCGAGGACGTGCGGCAGTTGCTCGAGGTGCTCGAGCGCCTCGTCGACGCAGGCAATACCGTACTCGTCATCGAGCATAACCTCGACATCATCAAGGCGGCCGATCGCATCATCGACCTCGGTCCCGAAGGTGGCGATGGCGGAGGTACGGTCGTGGCTTACGGTACGCCCGAGAAGGTCGCCCAATGCGAGGACAGCCACACCGCCCGCTTCCTCCGCAAGCTGCTGTCCGAGAAGCTTGACCTCGTATCGACGATCTAGCGGTTATCCTCGGCGACTTTGCCGAGCGCCGTCATCGCGACAAGTGCCACCGTGACGGCGGGCTCCTCCTTGCCGCAAGGAATCGAGTACTTCAGCGACTTCGAGAAGTAGAGCGCGCGCATGTTGCCAAGGATTTCGCGTACCTCGTCATCTTTATCGATGGCGCTCTTCAGAGCGGCAGACACCGGCACGATCACAACCTTGCCGCCAGCCTGCGAAATGGAGGTGACGCCGCATTCGGATGCGAGCGCCTTGATCTTCGCGCGGTCGAGCATGTTCTGCGCAGGCTGCGGCGGCGTCCCAAACCCGGAACGCATCTGATCCGCAATCCTCTCGACGTCCTCCACGCCCTGCGCAGCAGCGATCTTGCGATAGAACAGCACACGCTCGTCAGTTTCGGGCATGTATTCCTCGGGAATGAAGAAGTCCGCAGCCAGGTCGATTTGCACGTCTTCGTGCGCAATCCCTTGCTCGCCACGGGCATCGGCTACCGCTTGTGCCAGCATCGACGCGAACAAATCGAAGCCGACGGCGCTCATGTTGCCGCTCTGCTCGGCACCCAGAATGCTTCCCGCACCACGGATCTCGAGGTCCTTCATCGCGATCTTCATGCCGCTGCCCAAGTCCGTGAACTCGCCAATCGCCTGCAGGCGTTCGGTCGCCTCTTCGGTCAGCGGCTTCTCAGGCGGGAAGAGGAAGTATGCGTAGGCCTGCTGATTCGAGCGACCGACACGGCCCTTGAGCTGGTAGAGCTGCGCCAGGCCAAGGCGCTGCGAATCCTCGA
>CABURF010000047.1 GCA_902493755.1 uncultured Coriobacteriia bacterium | reverse complement strand
CGCCAAACGAGAGCGTTTCGTCAGCGCGCTCGTAGACCGATTCATTCACGCCATCAGAGCCACCAATGCAAAACGCGATATCGCTCGTCCCATGCGTCATCAGCCCATCGAGACGCTGTGCGATGCCCTCGCTCGGACGTTGCGTGCCCTTGATCGCAAGCAGTATGAGGTGCGCATCGCCTGCCGCCCGAATAATCTCGTCGCTCTCGAAGTCGATGCCCCTATCGGGAATCTCCACGATGCGCAGCTTGGTGCAGCCGCCGAGGCGCTTCGCGTATTCCGCGACCGCATCCTTCCAGAAGCGTTCCTTGAGCTTGCCTACGGCTATGACGGTTATTCCCATGCGTGCTCCTACTTTCGTCGCTGTCAATACAGTATAATCATGGGCTGTTATACATTTCGACATCACAGAGGATCCATCATGGCTAATCAGCGTTACACCCTGACTTCGTACGACCCCGTCTACGTCGTTGCCGAGGAGGTCAGGATTCCGGAGGAAGCCGTTCGCAAGACGGCCCTTCGCTGGCTCGAGCTCAACGTCTGCAAGGAAGGCGAAACGCCCAAACTCAACGATCAGTGGATTGCAAAGCACGTCGAGGACCTCAACACCGTCGAGGAGCTCCTCATCTTCATCCGCTACAACATGTACAAGGACAACGTCGAGGTCCAGCAGCTTGCCGATCAAAACGTCATCTGCCGCGAGCTTGCCACGCGCCTCGTCGAGGACCTGCCGCAAGATCTCGTCGAGGAGGCGCTTTACGCATCGGCATATCGTCTCGAGGAAATGCTCCGCATGAACGGCCTGCAGAAGAAGGACTACTGCGAGCAGCGCGGCATCTCCGAAGAGCAGCTCGATGCCGAGGTGCGCGAGAACACCATCGAAAGCCTCAAGGAGGACTCGGCGCTCGCCGCTTGGGCAGACCATGCGAACTACACGCTCTCAGCCGAAGATTTCTACGAGATCATTCCTGGCGACTCCGTGCAAGACAAGGCCTATAAGCGCCGTCAAATCGAACTCGAGGGCAGAATGCCCCAGATGGAAGAGTACGCGCTCAAGGCCAAGGCTCTGCGTGACGTCATGGAGAACGCCATGATCAAGCGCACGCCGGATGACAAGGAATGGATGCGCTACGGCGACACGAGCAAGGACGTGCTCGACGCCAACAAGCAGTTCCCCGATAGCTTCATCTCGCTGTAAGCACTCGCGACTTCAACTAGACATGAGAAGAGGCCCGCTTATGCGGGCCTCTTTCGTTAGCGTGCTTATGAGGCGAAAAACTATTCGACGACCGTGATGTCGGCCGTCTTGGCAAGCCAACGGGCAGCCATGGACTGACGGCACATCTTGCGCAGATCCGCCATGCGGTGAGCCTCCTTGAGCTCGGCAATCTGAGCTTCTGCATCGTCGACCCCGGAAAGTTCACGCTTGATATCCTCGTCGGTAACTTCCCAGCCCTTTTCCTTGAAGAGGGCCTCGAGCGCCATGTCGCGCTTAGCACGATCGATGGACTCCTGATTGACCTCTTCCTGCATCTTCTCTGCCTCGACATTGTTCTTGAGCATCCAGTCCTGCAGACCAGTGCCCTCCTTCTGAAGGCGCTGCATGAGCTCGCGACTCACGTTGTCACGCATGAACTCGACATAATACTCGGGGACCTCGCCCTCGAAGCGCTCGATAAGAGCATCGACGACCTTCTGCTCGAGCAGCTTGGGCAGTTCGCGATCCTTCTGCATGTTGATGGTCATCTTCATCTGATCGTGCAGGTCATCAAGGCTCGTGGCGCCGATCTTGGCGAGAAACTCCTCGTCAAGCTCCGGTAGAACGCGCTTGCGAATCTGCATGACCTCGACATTGGCATGTAGGTTGCCATCACCAAGTTCTGGGCGCTCTTCCTGCCCCTTCGCATCAAAATCGAAGTCGAGCGTGTAGCCAATCTTGCTACCGATGACATGCTCATCGAAGCTCTCGGGCATGGAGCCGCCACCGATGCTGAGCATGCGCTCTACATCGTTGAGACCCGGGATGACAGCGCCATCGTTCATGATGGTCATTCTGACGGTGACGTAGTCTCCGTCTTCTACCTCGTAGTCCGGATCATTGATGACATCGTAGTTATAGTAGACGCTCAGCAGCTCGTCGATTTGAGTCTCGATTTCTGCCTCGGTTGCCTCATTGGGCGGCATTTCGATCGAGACCTCATCGTAACTCGAGAGCGTGCCCTCTGGCGGAACCGGACCCGATATCGTGAAGGTAAAGGGCTGATTCTCGGCGGGAATCTTCTCGAGATTGAACTGCGGATCGCCAATGAAAAGCACGTCGGCATCGTCAAGCAAGGCAGGTGCCTCGCCGTTAACGATATCCTCGGCAATGCGGGCAAATACTATATCGTGGCCGCCTGCTTCGCGCTCGATGACTTCGCGCGGAGCCTTACCCTTGCGAAATCCCGGAATCTCGTTCTTGGCAAGCTCCTTGAATGCCTTGTCGATGTAGGTGTTGACCTCGTCCGCGCTTGCGGTCATGGTCACGACCATCTCCTGCACCGCATCATCGGACTCGCGTGTGATATCTGTGATTTCCAACTTGTCTCCCCAAACGTATATGGAACAGCGCGAGTTAGTCGCGGTAATTGCCCGCAGGATCAACCTTCCTGCGCAGGGAAAGCTCATCGGAATGAAGAATGACGTAGCGCATGCCCTTGAGCGTGACGATGAGGTTCACGACCTCGTGCGAGCCGGCGCCACCATGGTTATACAGCTGGTAAGTAAGAACCTCGCGATCGATCATTGGCTGATAGATGGGAGAACCATCCACCTTCTCGCGCAGCAAAATGGTTGGCTGACGACCAAGCTCCTCCTGACGCAACGCGATGTTATACAGGATGTCCTCCTGCTCCTCGGTCAAACGACCGAGCTCCTCAATCTCTGCAATGATCTCTGCTTCAGTTGACATGTAAGCCCTCCTAGAATTGGCGCAATGCCGGTAGTATAACGCGGCACGCGTCCATTAAATACTGAAAGGGCCCGATACGGTTAGATATCGGGCCCTTACAGGTTTGATGGCGAAATGCTAGATGCCAGCGTAACCCTTGGAAGGATCGCTGCCGCCAACGCCTTCGATGCTGTCGCCAGCCTCATTGCCGGTGCGCTTCGTGGAGGTGTAGCCACCCCAAGCGCGGGCGATGAACTTGTCCTTTACCCAGAAAATCTGAGCCTTCATGAGATCAGCCTGCGAAACGCCCTCTTCGGCCATGGCCTCATCCTTGCTCTTGCCTTCGGCAACGAGCTTGTTGAGGATTTCAGCGGCCTCAGGGGCATCGAGAGCCAAGAACTCTTCAGGTGTCATATGGGTTTCCTCCTAATCGTCTGTAATCTAATTCTAGGCCTGGCCAGCCGCAACCGGCCAGGCCTATTCTAGCTTATCCAGGCTCTAATTAGAGCTGGAACAGACACATCGGGCGGTCAAACTCCTTCATCTTGGCAATCATCTCATCGAGCGTGCCGTAATACATGGAGTGCGACTCTTCAACCTGGACTGCCAGGGGACGCTGGCCGGCCTTGTCGCCGCCGGTGCCCCAGTGCTGCGAGAAGATGCAGGTCGGAATGGGAAGGTAGATCCACTCCCAATCGTCACCGTCGTTGCCCTCGCCGACCTTGAACGGGCCGACTTCGACTTCCTTGATAGCAAACTGATCAAGGGGAAGACCGAGCTCTTCCTTGCAGGCGATTTCTGCGGCGTGGTTGCCAGAGAAGAAGGTGTAGTCAACCAGCAGTGCGTACTTCTGATCTGCCATTTAAGTAACTTCCTTTCTTATTAATCCTGGTTCAGGCCGCGGACACGCCTCATGTTGCACATAACGCCCTTGTAGGGAGCACCGAAGCCGAGCTTACCGATGTTCATGTGCGGAACGAGGCTGTTGAAGTTGGACTTCCAAACGCCGAACAGGTTGGGCTCCTCGCCGTCCTGCTCGGGGAACCACCAGCCATGAGCGCAGTTGATGATACCGGGCTTCATGCAGAAGGTGATCTCTGCCTTGAAGCGAGCAGAACCGAACATGTTGTAGACCTCGACCCAGTCGCCCTCGGTGATGCCGTACTCGGCAGCAGTCTCGGGGTTGATCTGGACCCACGGCCACGGATCGATCTGGCGCAGGGACGGAACCTGACGATGCTCCGAATGGAAGGAGCTGTAGCGACGCGAACCAGAGGTGGTGATCAGCGGATACTGACCAGCGAACTCAGGCTTGCTGAACTGCGAGTAGTTGGGCTCCTCGTAGTACGGCAGCGGATCCTCGCCCCAGGACTCGTACAGAATCGAGTAGGCCTCGATCTGACCGGTAATGGTGTTGAAGCCCGGCTCGCCGTCGAAGCGGAGCATGCCCTTGGCGTACTTCTCGTACTCGAAGCCATGGGCGCCCGGCTGATAGATGCCCTCCTCGCGGAACTCGTCGAAGGTCATGCCGAGCTCTGCCAGCTGATCGCTGTAGAACTGGACGACTGCCTTCTCCAGAGCATCGCGGTCGAGCAGGCCACGATCCTTGCCGAGCAGCATGGGAGCGTACTCGCTGTGCTCGAGCGTGGAGACGTCGAGCGTGTCGCCGGCCGGCTTGTACCACGGCCACCACGTCGGGTTGAGGCGCTGGCCGAAGACGAGGCAGATCTCGACGTCGGACATGCACTCGCCAACCTGCAGGGCCTTGTTCATCGGGCCCATGAAGACGGTGTTGCGGCCATAGTGCGTGAGGCAGATACCATCATGCTCAGCCCAGGTGGACATCGGCAGGAAGTAATCGCCCACGGCCATAGCGGTCGGGGTCAGGAAGAGGTCCTGGATGACGCAGAACTCGATGCTCTCGCACAGAGCGTCATGCCAACGCTTGGGCTGAGCCGAGCAGGTGGGCGCCAGGAAGTTGGAGCTGTTGAACCAAGCCATGCGGAGCTGATACGGCTTGTGCGACTCCATGGTGTTCAGGGTCTCGTCCGGCTGAGTGGTAGCCATACCAGTGGACAGACCAGGCCACTCGGCAGCACCGATACGAAGCGACCAGACCTCGTCGGTCATAGCGCCGCGCTGCTCCATACGCCACTTGCCGAGGAGAGCGGACGGAGGACCGAGGGTCAGACCACCCGGGGTATCAATGGAACCGGTCATGGCAGCGAGAAGAATCATCGCCTGGGACAGCTGAACGCCGTTCTTGTTCTGGTCGAATGCCAGACCCCAAGCCCAGCCGATGGGACGCTCGGTGCCGAGGATGTGAGCGACGCGCTCAATCGTGTCGACATCGACCGTGGTGATCTCGGCGACCTTCTCGACGGGATACTCAGCGGCGCGAGCCTTGAGCTCGTCGAGGCCGTAGATCCACTGCTCCACGAACTCATGATCATACTCATCGTTCTGGAACATGAGGTTCATGATGCCGAGAGCCATGCAGGTGTCGGTCTGCGGACGGAGCTGGACGTTGATGTTGCCATTGCGCGAACCCGGCCAGGTGATGCGGGGGTCAATGGAGATCAGGTGCGTGCCAAGCTTCATCATGTCAACGAGGACGTGACCGAAGAAACCGTCACCATTGGAGGGCAGCGGCTCCTTACCCCAAACGACAACCCACTTGGAGAGCTTGTACGCGGGATCCTCGAAACGACCAGGCAGGTGGCCTGCATAGTCGAGCTCGGGGTAGCCAGCACCCAGGACGTAGTCAGCGATCGAGCAGCGCGGGCCATAGCAGGACCAGCCAGACTGCGTGTAGCAGCAGTTGGGCGACTGCAGGACGGAGAACGTCAGAGCATAGTAGAAAATGCAAGCCTCACGGCCGGTGCCACCAAAGCAGACGATGGACTCGGGGCCATACGTGGTCTGGTAGTAGCGGACCTTCTCGCAAATCGTGTCGAGAGCCTCATCCCACGTGGTGCGCTCCCACTTCATCTTGCCGCGATCCTCATAGGCGCGCTTCATGGGATAGATAACGCGATCGGGGCTGTAGGTGTACTCGCGCAGAGCAAGGTTCATGGCGTTGACGCGACCCTGCGTAATGGGGTTGTCGTCGTCACCCTCGATGCGGATGAGACGGCCGCCGTCGGTGATAACCTTAACGCCATATCCTACCGGGTGAGATCCCGGGGGAGACCAGGTGTTGCTGCGGGTAGCTACAGTGCCATCCTCGCGTGTAACTCGCCACTCTTTGCTGTAAGTTCCAGCCATAGTGTTACTCCTTTTCCTCAATTACCTTTTGGGAAAACTTGAAGCCCTCTTATGCGCCTGAAGCCAGATTTAAACTCTTGGCACATATATGTGGTGTGATTTGTAAAGAATCCCACTTCACATTCACTCCGCATAACCAACAACAGCAAGGCAACTACTTGCCTCCAAGAACACGGATGAGCTTAAACAGCTCAGGCGAACCTTGGGTTGGATTTTAGAGGGTAATGCCTCTAGTCAACCCTCCCTTCACGAATGTGATTGGGTAATGTGTGCCAGGACGCTCTTGTTAGCGATGGTGTCTGGGGCATCGAAACGCAAATGACCTAGCGCTTCAAGATAATACCAGCAATCGTATAAAAAGCCTGAGTGAATAATGAGAATCTTTATCCTATTTAGAGGATAGTAATGAATCTGGTATGACCCCATACCAATCGCATTAGTTCTGCACGGTACCGGCGGTTTTCTCTCTTATTTGAGACCGGGGCGTGTTGGACACAGATCAACGCAAGGGCACTCGTCGCAGCGTGGCTTGCGGGCGATGCAATACTCCCTACCGAAGCGTATCCATTGGCTGTTCACGTTCTTCCAAAGCTCGCTTGGCAAAAGAGACAGCAGGTCCTTCTCGACTTCGCCAGGCGTCTTCTTGTTTGAGAACTTGAGGCGATGCGCGATACGAAAAACGTGTGTATCGACGGCAATTCCCTCAACCTTGTCAAAGCATTCGTTCATGACGATGTTGGCGGTCTTGCGCCCCACGCCAGGAAGCTTCTGGAGCTCGTCCATCCCCTGCGGGACCTCGCCATCGAAATCGGACATGATCATGCGGGCGCAGTTGACGCAGTTGCGCGCCTTGTTGTGATGGAACCCAATGGTCCAGATGACCTTCTCGAGCTCGTCGACATCGGCCTGCGCCATTACCTCGGGTGTTGGCCAGCGTTCGAAAAGCTCGGGCGTAACCTTGTTGACGTTGGCATCGGTCGTCTGGGCGGAAAGCGCGACGGCTATCACACACTGGAAGGGGTTGGCAAAATTGAGCGCGGGCGTGGGTTGCGGATAGAGCTCGTCCATGCGCGCGCAGAACTCGATGGCTCGCTCACGTTTCTTTGCTTTGGATTCGCGCGGCATGATGAGCCTCCTAATCGTTGAACAGTCGATGCGGCCGTGCCGGATGAGACAGTTGCTCAGGGACGTTGTCTCATTCGCCAGCGAATGAGACAACGTCCCTGAGCAACTGTCTCATCCGGCACGGCCGCATCCTAATCGAGGGTAATGCCGGGCGGGAGCGTCGTGGGATCGATGGGCTCTGCGTCCTTCTTGGCAAAGGCGTCCGTTGCCGGCATGAAGATGAACTTGTAAAGCGACGGCCGCTGGTAAAAGCGCTCGAAAAGCTCGAGGTCACGATAGAGGCGCAGATACGGCAGGTAGGTGTTCCACTTCATCTTGACAACGCCAACCGGATTCAAACCCTGGTGTACGAGGCTTCCGGCGTTGTCTACATAGTAGTAGAGCGCACGATCGAGCAGGGAAACGCGATCGACCAGACGCACGTAATCGAG
>CABURF010000046.1 GCA_902493755.1 uncultured Coriobacteriia bacterium | reverse complement strand
TACCCGCTCATCTACACGTCCGGACATCGCCACATCGGCCTGTTCCACTCCGAGCATCGCCAGCTGCCGCATATGCGTCAGATTCATCCGACGGCCATCTGCGACATCTCGCCCGAGCTCGCTGAGGAGCTTGGCGTCGTCGAGGGCGAGTGGGTCTGGTTCGAGAACCCCCGCGGTAGGTGCAAGCAGCAGGCTCACATCGCTCCTGGCCTGATGCCCAACCTGGTCCGTGCCCGTCACGGCTGGTGGTTCCCCGAGGAGGAGGCGGCCGAGCCGCATCTGTATGGCGTGTTTGACTGCAACGCCAACAACCTCACCACCATGGGTGTCTATGGCCCGACTCACTATGGCGCTCCCTACAAGTCGACCCTGTGCAAGTGCTACAAGGTGACGCCGGAGAACGACCATAGCGAGACCGAGCTCATCACGACCGAGCCCCTTACCGGCTTCCACTTCACGCGCTTTGAGGGGGTGTAAGAGAATGCCTACAGCAGAAGAGATGAACCGTGGTTTTGACGCGTTCAAGTACTGGGCCGAGTTCAAGGACTACAACGCGAAGCCCGTCCAGAACGGTCTGCTCATTGACTACGAGTTCTGCACTGATTGCCATTCCTGCGAGATTGCGTGCCAGATGCACCTTGGCCTGGACGCCGAGCAGTGGGGAATCAAGACCCTCGAGTACGGTCCCACCAAGAACGTCAAGGGCGACTGGGAGTGGACGTATGTCCCGATGCCCACCGACCTGTGCGATGGCTGCGCGGACCGCGTCGCCGAGGGACGACTTCCCATGTGCGTGCATCATTGCCAGTCCGGTGTCATGTTCTATGGCCCGATCGAAGAGCTGGCAAAGAAGGCCGCCGAGAAGCCGAAGATGGTCCTTTTCACGCTGGACCAGGACAAATAGTCGAAGGCAAGCATAAGTATTGACTAGCTTGGGAGGTTGTTATGTCTCAACAGATGAAAGGCGGTTTTAGGCCGCCCCCAATCGGGAACATCCTTTGGAAGTGCCCTGAGTGCGGAACGTTTAACGCTGCGGAGGCGCCGACTTGCAAGAAGTGTGGTGCCGACAAGGTGATTACCGACGACATCGCTGGTGCTACCTATAAGCCCATTGACGAGTCGGAGCGTCGCAACCAGGACAGGAAGTTCAAGTAAGCGGTCTTACGCTTGGCGAAGCTGGAGGTTTCGGTATGGAGGGAGCCTCCAGCTTCTTGCTATTGGTTTCGTTTTACGTTCTAGAAACTTGATGATTCGCGTGCTGCCAGGTTCGTGCATGGGGAAAGACGAACCTCAACGGCAGCTCGACGAACGACCCACTCATTCTGAATAGGAGGGAATGAGTAATGAATCTTCTGATTTCTTTTATACCGATTATCGTCATGATCGTGATGATTGTCGGCTTCAAGGTGCGCGGTGACATTACCGGCACGGTGGGTTGGATACTCACCATTGCCGTCGCGGTGTTCTTCTTCAATACCGATTTCGTCTTCAGCTTGCTTGCCTCGCTCAAGGGTCTGCTCGCATCGATGGCGATCACCGGTATGGGATTCTTCGCGCTTCTGCAGATCACTTTCATGCAGGAAACCGGCGCCTTGCAACGTGTCGTTGTCTGGATCAAGACGTTCTCGCATGGTGACAAGCCCTGCCAGATCATGGTCATCAACGTCATCCTCGGCTCGATGCTTGTCTGCGTGGGTGCTACCCCCGCAATCATCTTGCCGCCGATCATGTTCGCCTTGGGCTACACGACCGTCATTGCCGTTGCACTGCCTTGCATCGGCTACGATTCGCTCTGCACGTTTGCCATGTTGGGCGCGACTGTCGTTACGCTTACGGACATCCTGACTGGCGCCGGCTTCACGATGATAGACGGTACGGCTCCGACGTTGCAAGTCGTCGCGCAGTACTTCACCAATTACCTGCCTGTCATCACGCCGTGCATCTGTCTTGCCATGCTCTTCATGGCAGGTGGTGTCAAGTTGCTCAAGCAAGGTTGGCTGCCTGCGCTGATTACGGGTCTGTGCATGGGTGGTTTCGCGTTCATGTTCAGTCATCTTGTCCCGCAGTCCATCGTTCTCATGGGCGTTCTCTGCGGCGCATGCTCGCTGATCGTGATGCTGCTCTACATGAAGATACGTGGTATCCAGTTCTTCGACAGGTCGGGCTTGACCGAAGAGGACAAGGAACTCGAGAAGGAAATCCCGCTTTGGAAAGCCCTGCTTCCCTGGGGCCTTCTCATCTTCTTCTGCGTGATCACCAACTTCGTTGGCCCGCTCAAGGACATCCTGTACTCCGGTCCACTCGAGATGCGCGTCATCCTGTGGCCTGGCGATGCCGGTCAGCCGATGCGTGTGATTTGGAACGCCTACTTCTGGGTGCTCATCTCGACCCTCATCTCCGCCATCTGGCTCAAGCCGCGTAATGGCTCGAGTTGGGGAACCATTCTCAAGAAGTGGAACAAGCGCTGGGCTCCGCCCACCATCAGCTCCATCGTCTACTTCATGATCGCCTACGTCATGATGTACTCGGGCTACAAGTTTGGCGTCAATGCCGCTGGCGTCGAGACGTGGTTCCTCGATCCCGCGAACCAGGACACCAACATCATCGCGCTGTGGGCGCATTCCGCTGCTGCGGCATTTGGCTGGTGGTATCCGGTTGCCAATGGCTTCCTCGGCCTGCTCGCCGGCTTCGTGACTGGTTCGGAGACCTCGACGATTGCGCTGTTCGCGAATTACAACCTGATTTCCGCACAGGATCTTGGTTTGAATCCGCTGGCAGTCATCGCATCTGGTGGCATCGCTGCCGGTCTTGCATCCGTCATCACGCCGGTGAAGCTCCAGCAGTCTGCTGCTTCGCTTGACGAGGTTGGTGCCGAAAGCCAGGTTCTGCGCAAGGTGCTTCCCTATGCCCTTGTGTTGGTGACCATTTCGGTAATCATGTCCCAGATATTCGCCATCATGATTCCCGCCTAGGTTCTTTAAGGGAGTCGCGTCTGGAGGGATGCGTGGAGGGGGCGCGGCTTGTCCGTGTTCCCTCCTTTTCTTTGAGACAGGGGGATGAGATAGACGACCAGGCCGTACTGTCCGTGGGTGGGATACCGGACCTGTCCACTTCTCCCACCCCTGGCACATGGCAGGCTGCCAAGGAATGCCGGCGCTTGACCGCGCGGGAGGTCGTCGTGCCACGTTTTCCGGTCACCGATCGCGAAACGTGGCACAAGGTGGGATTGCCCGTATGACTGTCCGCTTGTGGGGTGTAAAATCACAGGACGTATCATCACGTTCTCATGCACATGTGGGAGGTTCGGTCGTGTTCAAGGTTCGCTCGAAGTACTTGCTGCTTATTGCCGCTGCCATCTGGTTCATCGCTGGCGCGAACATCGCCCGTCTCGGCGTGCTTGCGATTGAGGAGGGAACGACGCCCCTTTGGATGCTCATCGTCGGAATCCCGGTCATTTGGGTCCTCTTTCACATGATGTTCAGCAAACTCGTTGGCAAGCATGCCGATCGCATCAGGGGATATGGCGAAAACCGCATGCACGTGCTTCGCTTCTTCGACGTGAAGGGGTATATCATCATGGCTGTCATGATGGGTGGCGGTATCTCGCTCAGAAGTTTCGGCATCGTCCCAACGTGGTTCGTTGCGTTTTTCTACACGGGTCTCGGCATCGCGCTTGCTCTTGCAGGTGTCGGCTTCCTTATTCATTTCATCAAGCAAGGCAAGGATCTCATCTGTCCCGTCACCAAAAAGAGCCGCCTTGCCTAGCATGAGTCGAATCCTTTCGTGAAACCATGGAGTTTCTCGTCGTCTGTCCGCTCGTCTTCTTGGCGGGCTTGGTCGATGCCATAGCCGGTGGAGGAGGCTTGATTTCCCTTCCCGCCTATTTCTTTGCCGGCCTTCCCGTCCACCATGCGATTGCCACTAACAAGCTCTCGAGCACGATGGGTACTGCCGTTGCCACCATTCGCTACGTGATGTATGGCTACATGGTGAAATGGCTTGTCATCCTCGGCGTCGTCTGCGGTCTGGTCGGTTCGTTTCTGGGGTCAAATCTCGCCCTCGTGGCCGACAGCGTGGTGCTCATGGTCTTCATGCTCGTATCACTGCCTCTGATTGCCTATATCGTGCTTCGAGCGCGTGATTTGGATGGGTTTGCCGATAGACCGCTTTCGCGGCCGAGGACCTCTGCGCTTACGGGATTGATAGCATTCGCGATTGGCATATACGATGGCTTTTACGGGCCCGGGACAGGCACTTTTCTTATCCTGTTGCTTACCATGCTTGCGCATCTTCCGCTCGAACAGGCGCAGGGAACAACCAAGGCGATTAACCTCTCCACCAACTTCGCCGCGCTCGTGGTCTTTCTGGCAAGTGGAAACGCCATCATCGTTCTTGGTCTCGTAGCGGGTCTTTTCAACATCGCGGGCAACTGGATCGGTGCGACGCTTTTTCACAAGAAGGGCTCGTCAATCACGCGTCCCATCATGCTCGTGGTCATTCTGCTCTTTGCTATTAAGCTCGCAAGCGATCTTGTCGCCATGTTGGGGTAGGGGCGGCATGGGCCGCTGCATCAATCTTTAACATGTTTTGTGATAAAAAACGACGATATTGTGAATATTTATCACAAAAGTGATAGAGAAGTAGAATATACCTTGTTTATAAGGATTTTAGATAAATGAACGAAGGGTTGAGCAATGTCTGAATCAACAAAGGTTATTGCAGCTCTGAAAAAGAGTGCCAACTACACCAAACTCGCAATGCGTAAGAACGGTCCGCGCAGTTTCAAGCGTGGTCAGGGTGCGCTGATCAAGGTGATTTACAAGTTCGGTAACGGGGCGCTTGGTAGGGATGAGGCGAAGAAGCAGCTCGGCTGGCGAGGCCGTGACGTGCGCTTCGTGGCCAAAAAGGCTGCCGACAACGGTTATCTTACCATCAAGGACCCCAAAGACGGATTCAATATGACGCTTACCGAACTGGGCGAGGAGATTATCAAAAAGCGTCTCGAGGCGGAAGACAAGGCTGCTGACGAGATACTTGCATGTCTGACTGACGCCGAGAAGGATCAGCTGCTTGCCATCTGCGAGAAGATCGACAAGACGGCAGAGGACATGGGCGTTAACTACGCAAAGATTCAAAAAAGGCAGGGCAGGAAGCATCACCATGGCAAACGTCGCCATGGCAAGTGCGGTCATCGCAATGCGTATTGCCATCATGAGCATGAGGGTTGCGCCCGTCACGATGCTCCCGAATACGTATTTGTCTTCGGCGGGCAGAAACCCGATTGCCATCATAGTCATGGCCGTAAGCACGGTCACGGTAAGGACCATGGCTGCAAGCGCCACTAATCTGCAATACGTTTCATCTTTTTTGAGCCGCGGAGTCCCACTGGGATTTCGCGGCTCGTTCTTTCGGCCCTTCACGACACACCACGCTATACTGCATCTGCACGTCGTCCTTTCGGCGGCATGGTTGCGGTGAACAAGTATGACAAGGAGCATTCCATGGATGAGATCTACGAGTTTCTCAAGAAAAAGACGCCCACATATTACCTGGCAACGGTCGAGAACGGGGAGCCGCGCGTGCGTCCCTTCGGCACCATCGATCTGTACGATGGCAAGCTTTATATCCAGACGGGCAAGTCAAAGAAGGTCTACCAACAGATCATAGCCCATCCGCAGGTCGAGATATGCACCTGCGTTGGTCCCGAGTGGCTGCGTCTTTCCGGTGAGCTCGTACCCGATGACAGCGTCGAGGCCAAGAAGCACATGCTCGATAACTATCCTGCATTGCGTGCCATGTATGACGAGAACGACGACAATACCATCGTCCTGTACTTTAAGAACGCGTCGGCAACCATCGAGTCTTTGGCAGATGGCTCCAAGCGTACGGTAGGCTGGTAGGAAGTACGCCATGGACGGTTTTGACGAAACGCTCAAGCGGAAAGTACGTCAAACGCGGTTCCCCCATGAGCTCGAAACAGCCTGCCGATTGGGTGCAAAGCTTTCCGCCTAAGGTCTCGGCGCATCATTATGCCCATATCGTCACTATTGTCAGCAGCAAGGGCACTATGGCAAGTGAAAAGATTGTGCTGAGTACGGTCGCCTTTGCGACGAGTGTCGAATCATAACCAAAATCAGCTGCAATCATGGGAGCCATGGAACCAACGGGCATTGCCGCCATTATGGTGAACACCCGCAAGGCGGTTGGATCGGGAGAGAGCGGCTGCAATATCATCAGAGCGACAATCGGAATGACAAGTTGTCGAAACGCGATGAAAGCGTAGATTCGCCATCCTTTGATTATCTCGGAAGGACGAACTCCCACAATAATTACACCTACGAGTAGCATGGCCATCGGGGCCGTTATGCCACCCACTGATTCCAGCACGTCTTGGATAAATGCCGGTATGGGCAGCGTGAGAGCGAAGATGGCCAAGGCAAGCATGCAGGCGACGGTGGACGGGTTCAGCAGGGACTTCAGGACTCTTATCACGTCTCGAGGAGATTTTGGACGCAACGAGACCTTTCTTGGCTTGCCGATGTCCAAGATCATGAAACCGATGCTAAAGATGGATATGTTGCTGACGAGCACAAAGATACTTGCCGAAAACACCGCGTTGCCGCTATATATGGCCGATACGATAGAGATGCCTATGAAACCCATATTCGTGCAGACGGACATGAACAGGAACAGTGCTCGTTCGTCTTTGGGCGTTCTGAACAGTAGATTGAATACCAAGGTGCTTAGTACCGATATCCCCATGAGGAAAATGGCGAGCATGAAGGTCCATGCCAGCTGATGATCACTCGCTTCGCCTTGCAATTTGCTTACGGAACTCAAGATCATGCATGGTAGCGTCACGTACACAAGAAATCGGGTGAGCTTCTTCAGCATCGCGCCATCGAGTAGTGCAAGCTTCGTGGCCACGAGCCCCATTGCGATGATGGCTATCATCACGAGCATTTGTTGCAGGGCCGACGTCAACTCGCCCATGAGATGAGCCTCTCTTCACTATCTAGGGTGCAGGGTAAAAAAGGAGGGGGCGAGTGAGGAGGAGGGACCCCCACTCGCCCGGAGTAGCGTGCTGGTTGTCGTCCAGCACCTGTGGCGCCTATGCTCTCGGGACGCTGCGCTCTTAGATGCCCCAGACCGAGCGCACTTACATCTTCACGGCCGCCAGGCGTCCGTCGAGCATCGCATGCTTCAGGAAGGCGTTGTCTCCGCCCAGGGTTGAGCCAATTTCGTAGACCTCAGGCACAATTTGCCTGAGTTGCTCGTAGAAGCTGGGGTCATGTTGCTCCGGAAGCATCACCATCACGCTGTCACAGGCAATCTCCCTAGCCTTTCCATCGACTTTGACAGTCACTGACTTCTTCTCGATGCGCAGTAACTGCGAGTTGTAGATGATTTGCACGCCATGCTCTTTGAACCACGGAACGAGGCGTACCTTGTACTTCTGGGGTACCAGACCGCCAACATCTTCGGTTTCGGCAAGGAGGATAACCTCTTTGCCACGATGAGCCAAAAACGTCGCGCACTGGGCTCCTTCGGCACCGGCTCCCAGGATCACGATCTTCTTGCCAACGGGAAAGACCTTCTCGCTCATGGTCGCGAGCTTTCTGGGGCCGAACATCTTCATGGGTATGGAGGCAAGTTTGGTCATTGCCGGTATCGTGAAGACGTTCTTTCGGTCAATGCCCTCGATGTCGGGAATGAAGTAGGGCGAGCTGTCCGCGAGTGCGACGATATCCGGTTTCTCTCGTTTCACGAGGTCCAACGTCACT
>CABURF010000045.1 GCA_902493755.1 uncultured Coriobacteriia bacterium | reverse complement strand
TTGTTCTTGCCGCGGTCCTCGCGGGCGCGCTTCATGGGGTAGAGCACACGATCTGGATTATAGACGTAGTCGCGCATCGTCAGGCAGCGTACGCAAAGACGCCCACCTGTAACCGGATGATTCTCGTCACCTTCGATTCTGACGAGTTCGCCGTTCGAATTCACATAGGTCTTGATACCGCAGCCAACGGGGTGACATCCCGGAGGAGACCACGCGCAACCGCGGGTAACGGTAAGGCCGTCTTCCTCGAAACGCCAAGGCTTACCGAGGTCAGCTGTACTTTGCCCTTTAAATAGTTTCATCAGGTGATCCCTCCTCGAAGGGGTCTGTCCTCTTTTTGCCATCGGCGTCGCTTGATAACGAAGGGTCTGTCCCCTTTTTGCCATCGGCGTCAGGGCGCAGGCTGTTCGCACTCGCCATCATGCCGCCTGTCGGCACGAAGGCCTGGTCACCACAGCTATCGCAGATGCCAGTCGCCGCATCGATAGTGCCGCCGCATTTCAGACAGGGGATGCTTGGCGGGGGCGTGTACAGCGGGCTGTCAGGATCAAACTTTCCGCAGCGTCCGCAGTTCGTGCATGGATAGCACATCGCGTTCACTCCCTACTGAAGGTCGACGAGTTCGACCCAGTACTCGAGCGTCTTGCCCGCATAGGGATGGTTCATGTCAATCTTCACCGTGTCCTCGGTCGCATCCACCACCATGGCGGGGCGCTTAGCAAGCCCGTCAGCGCTCTCCCACATGATCATCGTGTCTTTCTTGATTTCGTACCCATGCGGAATGATTGAGCGGGGATACCACTTGATTTGCTTGGGGTCGGCATCCCCATAGCCTTCTTCGGGAGGGATGATGAGAGTGGCGCTATCGCCGACTTCCATCGTGCGAAGGGCGTCATCGATGCCCTTGACCACGCGGCCCGCACCAATGCGCACGGCAAGCGGCTCATCCAGATGCTTATCTACATGGCGCTCGCCGAGAATGCCCCCCTCGTAGCGAATGTAGGCAACCCTGCCGATTCGGTTCTCTTCCATATGCTCCCCTTCCAGACAATCGAGGGTCTGTCCCCCTATTACCACCTGCAATGATTCGGAAAGGTCTGTCCCCTTCTTCCCACCAGCCCCCAAGGGGGCGACCCGATGATTCGGGCGCCCCCTCGAAACCGCAGGCGTATCGGACTGGGACAAATGACCTGTCCATTTGTCCCAGTCCGTTGCGATTCGGCTCGTCGTCTAGACGGCGTCCTCCTCGTACTCGCCGACCTTGGCGTCTGCGCGGTGGGCACCGAAAGTCGAAGCGCCAGTACCCTTGACATCCATGGCGGCTGCCTTGTGCGCATCGGTCGCGTTCTCCTGATGGACGAACTCGCCCTTGGCTTCGCGCGGCATGAACTGAGGAACGATGAGCATCTGCTTGGGCTTTTCCTCAAGCTTCTTCGACAGCTCCTCGACCGTGCCGTAGTAGAGGATGTTGGCGAGGCAGTGATGCACGCAGATGGGCTCACGGCCACGCTCGGTGCGGTCCTTGCACAGGTCGCACAGATCCGTCGGCAGGGGGAAGTAGTTGAAGTTGATGTTGTCATCATCGATGTACCACGGGCCATCGGCATGGACGGCAATACCCGTCTTGCCTACCGGGTAGCCATGCTCTTCCTTGCAGGAGACCTGGCATGAACCGCAGTTCGTGCAGTACTCGTAATCGATAAGAAGTCCGTAGGTTGCCATATTTACACCAGCTTTCCGAATTTTTCCCAGATGAGATTCATGTCGGTGTCATACGACTCGCTCACGGGCTCGACATTACAGATCAGGCACTTGTTGGGAGCGCCGAATCCCAGCTTGCCCATGCGGCCGTTGGGGCACAGGTTGTTGATCTGCGAGCGGAAGGTGCCGTAGAGGTTCGGTTCGCTGCCGTCCTCCTCGGGGAACCACCAGCCGTGCTGTCCGTGCACGGTCTTCTCGTCCACAACCTCGGAGACCTTGGCCTTCATGATGGCCTCGCCGAACATGTTCCAGACGCGTACCCACTGGCCATCGGCGATGCCCTTTTCCTGCGCCGTCTTGGGATTGATCTCAAGCAGCGGATCGGGGTTGAGCTCGCGCGTATAGGGGATCTGGCGATTCTCGGAATGGAAGAACGCCGTGGTGCGAGCGCCGGTCGTGAGGATGAGCGGATACTCGTCCATGAGCTCTGGCTTGCTGACCGGACTGAACTCCGGCTCGATGTAGTACGGCAGCGGATCCTCGCCAAACTGGTTGTACGCAGTCGACCACAGCTCGACACGACCAGTCGGGGTGGCAAAGCCAACCTGACCATCCTGGCGCAGCAGGCCCTTCTCGTACTTGTAGTACTCGATGGGCACCTGAGCGACGACGCACTTGGAAACCTCATCGAAGGTCTCGCCATGATTCTCGACGCCCAGACGGAAGGCCTCGACAAGCTCGTGCTCGTTAGCCCACTTGGAGAAGCGCTCCGGATGCAGGTACTTGCCCAGACGATACGCAAGCTCCATGTCGGAGGGAAGGCCTCCGCAGTCGACTGCCTTGTGCATGAAGCCGGCGGTGACGGTGCAGGGCGCATAGTGCGTGAACACGGTGCCCTCGCGCTCGGCAACGGTGGCGATGGGCAGGAAGATGTCGCAGGTCGCCTGGATGGAGGCGTTCATGAAGACGTCGATGCCGATGCAGAACTCAAGGGCCTTGCACAGGGCGTCATGCCAGCGCTTGGGCTCCATCGAGGTATTCGACAGCGGATTGGAAGCCATGTAGAAGCCCATGCGAATGGGGTACGGCTTGTCGGTCTCGAGGCACTCGAGCATGAGATCGACCTGCGAATTGAGGATCATGTTGCAGTACGCGGGGTACTGGTCCATGCCGATCATCTTCTGGAAGAGCTCGTCGGGGATGCATTCCTTGTAGCCAAAACCGAGCTCGTTATGGCCGGCATCGGCACCAGGAACGAGCTGACCACCCGGACGATCGAAGTTACCGGTAATGGCCTGTAGCGCAATGATGCACTGGCTGTTCTGCATACCGTCGGTCTTCTGGTCGACGGCGAGGCCCCACATGATGGCAGCGGGCTTGGCCTTCGCGTACATGCGAGCGGCAGCGTAGATCTTCTCCACGGGAACTTGGCAGATCTCGGCGGCCTTCTCGGGAGGCATCGTGGCGACGCGCTCGGCGAGCTGGTCGAAGCCATAGCACCAGTACTCGACGAACTCGTGATCGTAGAGATCCTCCTTGATGATGATGTCGAGCATCGCCATCGCAAGAGCGGTGTCCGTGCCGGCGCGCAGCTGGATGAAGATGTCGGCGCGAGCAGACAGCCAGTTGACACGCGGATCGATCTGGATGAGACGGGTGCCGCGACGCATGGCGTCGACGACGGCATGGCCGAAGAAGCCGTCCGGGTTGGACTCGAGCGGAGCCTTGCCCCACATGACCAGGACCTCGGTCAGTGTGTAGCGCTCGTCATCCCAGCGGTCGGGCAGAGCACCGGCGTAGTCCCACTCGGAGTAGGTGGAACCGGTGATGTAGGCCGCTGCCGCAAGACGCGGAGTGTAGCAGGCGTAGCCAGACTGCATGTAGCAGTAGTTGGGCGTGCCAAACACCATGGTGGGATACAGCGACATGGTGCCACCCTCACGACCGGTGCCGGACATGCCGATGATGGACTCGGGGCCATACTGCTCGACGATGCGCTCGTAGTTCTCCTTGATGATGGCAAACGCCTCGTCCCAGGAGCACTCCTCCCAGGCATCCGCATTACCGCGCTCGGCGCGATCGCGCTTCATCGGGGTGAGGATGCGGGCAGGGCTGTAGATGTAGTCCTTCAGCGTGATGCACCTCGGGCAGAGACGACCTTGGGTGACGGGATGGTTCTCGTCGCCCTCGACGTGCTCGAGCCTGCCATCCTCGTTGACGTAGAGCTTGAGACCGCAGCCTACCGGATGGCATCCCGGGGGTGACCACGGGCAGGTGCGGGTGACGGTATAGTCGCCATCCTCGTAGCGCCAGGGCTTGCCGATGTCATTGACGTCGGCAAGGCTGTCCAGCTTCACGACTGGAGCTGCCTTGTAATCACTTAACTCCATTGCTTCACTCTCCTTCTCCTTCTTGACGGCCCGGTCCTCTCGATAACCGCGCCGTGCTAACCAAAATCACAAATCGGGGTCTGTCCCCTTCTTCCCACCTGCGGCGGAAATCGAGGGTCTGTCCCCTTCTTCCCATCAGCCGTCGAGCACCGCATCGTCTATGAGGCGAACGTTAAACTCGGCGGTACCTGAATAGGTGTTGGGATTGATGATCACGTGCCACTGCGCTTCGCGCGGCAGCTTGAATCGATAGGGCGACGAAGTGAGTGTGCCCGAAAAGGCCTTGCAATCCTCGTCCGCCTTATACAGCTCGTAATTCTCGTGATCCATGACCTTGACGCTGATAGAACGGGTGATGGTGATGACAATGCTCTGACCGGGTCCAGCAACGCCAAGGTCGTACTCGACCTCGCGCATGTTCCAGTCGCGGCCGTCCGGACCGTGATCTTGCGTCATTGTGCATCCCCCTCCTCGCTCGCGCGCCGCATGCGCAGATACTCCGCATCAAGTTCGAGCCACCCTTGCGTCATCTCGAGCAGGCCGAGGTAGAAATCCGTCTCGGCAAACTGCTCAACCGCGTTCCTGAAGCTCTCCGCCCACGAGAGCAGGTGGTTCTCCAGAAACTCAAGCTCCCTCTCTTGCGTTCCGCGCACGACCGACTGCTCGCCATCGCGCAGGGCGACGAGCTCGCTGTTGGCCATGTACTGCATGAACTCGAGCTCGCATGCGATGTGGTCCTCGGCAATGAGGCGATCGCGTGTAGGGCTGAACATGCAGGAACGGAACACGTCGGAGACCTCGGCGCAGTGGTCTCCCCCGAGTGACTTGGCGCCCGTACGATAAATTGACTCGTACGGATATGCGGCATTTCTACCGGCTTCGTCCGCCTTCTCGGGATCAACGCCGTAGCCAAGGAACGCCAGGCAGTAGTCGATGGCAAGAGCTGACTTGGCGCGATCAAGATCATTGACGGCATCCAGGTACGAACGTAGGCGCGCGTAGCCCGAATCGAAGAGCGTGTTGCCCGTCGGCTCAACGGCCGGACTATCAATGAGATCGGCGACAAGCTCACGGTCGAGCTCGCTTCTGAACAGACGCGAAAGCATCGCGTAGTTATCGCACCTGTCTTCGGTTTGCTGCATCAGAGCCTGCTGATCCATCGAAATCCCGTCCTAACTCGCCTTGCGGTGGGAGGGAAGGGTCTGTCCCCTTATTGCCACCTGGCACGTAGGGGTCTGTCCCCTTATTCCCACCTGCGGTGCTCGGGGGTCTGTCCCCCGAGCACCACCGTCGCACCCCATGTATCGAGATGCCGTCTACCTACTAGTACTGGTAGGGCTTGGGCACGAAGAGCACCTGGTTGGGCTTCTCCTCGAGCTCCTTGGCCAGATCCTCGACCGTGCCCCACTGCATGACACCCGCGAGGCAGTGATGCACGCAGAAGGGCTGCTGGCCCTTGTCCGTACGCTCGACGCAGAGGTCGCACAAGCGAGTCGGGGTCGGAATCTTGTTCCAGTTGAACTTGCCATCCGAGCACTCCCAGGGGCCATCATCGAGGACGCGAATGCCCCACTGCCCCACGGGGATGTTGTGAATCTCCTTGCACGCAACCTCGCAAGACTGGCAGCCCGTGCAGAACTCGTAATCGATAAGCAGACCGTAGGCCGTCATCTAGATCACCAACTTTCCGAAGTGGTCCCATACCTCCATCATGTCGGTGTCGTAGTTCTCCGACACCGGCTTCACGCTGCAGATGAGGCACTTGAACGGCGCGCCAAATCCGAGCTTGCCAACCATGAAGTGAGGGATGAGCTCGTTGATGTTGGAACGCCACACCTCGTACAGGCTCGGCTCTTCGGGATCCTTCTCCGGGAACCAGAATCCATGCTGCGCATGCACGACACCGGGCTTCACGATCTGGGAGACCTTGGCCTTCAGGACGCACTTGCCAAACGGGCTGGCAACCTCGACCCACTGGCCATCGGCGATGCCGTACTTGAGTGCATCCTCGGGGTTGATCTCGATCAGCGGATCGGGATTCATCTCGCGCAGGTACGGAATCTGCTTGCCCTCGGAGTGGAAGTAGCAATACGTACGAGCACCCGTGGTGAGAACGAAGGGATACTCCTCCATCTTCTCGGGCGTGGAGACCGGTGAGAGCTGCGGCTCCTCGTAGTACGGCAGCGGATCCTCGCCGAACTGGCGGAACATCGTCGAGTAGAGCTCGACGCGGCCGGTCGGCGTGTTGAAGCCGGGCATGCCGTCAGGACGCAGACGACCAGACTCGTACTTGTAGTAGCCGCACATCTCGGTCTTCTGGTGCACAACCTCCTCGCGCAGCTCCTCGAAAGTCCTCTTGTAGGCGAGGCGATAATCTGCCAGGAAGTCGTAGTAGTCCTTGTACTTCTCGAAGTTGATGGGCATGCAGCGCAGACCGAGCTCGTAGAAAATCTCGCAGTCGCCCTTGCAGTCGCCCACCGTGATGGACTTGTTGACGGCACCGGCCATGATCGGCGAGGCGCCGTAGTGCGTGTACACGACGGTGTCATGCTCGACGGTCGAGGACAGCGGGAGGAAGATCTCGCAGGTGGCCTGGATCGTCGGGGTCATCCACACGTCGATGCCGAAGCACCACTCGAGATTCTTAACCATAGCGTCGTGCCAACGCTTGGGCTGGGCGGCGCAGGTGCCGGCGAGGAAGTTCGTATCCTCGAAAACGCCCATCTTGAACGGGTAGTACTTGGCATCATCGCCCGCTTCGAGCGCGTCGAGCACCATGTCGCACTGCGCGTTGAGGACGAGGCCAACGTATGCCGGATACTCCTTGATACCGAGAATCTTGCTCTGAAGCTCGGGGCCGAGGTTGTTCCAGCCGAAGCCGAGCTCGAGGCCGTCGTTGACGTCTCCAATGAGCTGGCCGCCGGGTACGTCGATGTTGCCGGTAATGGCCTCGAGGGCCATGATGCAGTGACCGGCTTGGACACCGTTGGACTTCTGGTCGATAGCCAGACCCCAGGCAATCTGCGCGGGTTTGGCGGCAGCATAAACACGGGCCGCCTCGCGAATCTGGTTCGCATCAAGACCGCATATCTCGGCAGCCTTCTCGGCAGGCATCTCCTTGACACGCTCGGCAAGCTGCTCGAAGCCGTAGCACCACTTCTCGACGAAGTCGTGATCGTAGAGATCCTCCTCGATGATGACGTTGAGCATGGCCATGCCGAGGGCGGCATCGGTGCCAGGACGCAGGCGCAAATGCCAATCGGCACGTGTGGAAACCCAGTTGACGCGCGGGTCGACGCTCATGAGTTTGGAGCCGCGGCGCATCATGTCGATGGCGGCGTGACCGAACAGGCCGTCACCATTGGACGGGAGAGGCTCCTTGCCCCAGAACACGATGAGCTCGGGGAGCTTGAACATCGGATCGTCATAACGACCGGGCAGGCCACCGGCGTAGTCCATCTCGGGATAGGTTGCGCCCATGACGTAGGTCGTGCCCGCGACGCGCGGGATATAGCAGGAGTAGCCGGACTGCGTATAGCAGGCGTTGGGGGTACCCAGGCATGCGTGCGCATATGCGGGAAGCATGGGGCCACCCTCGCGGCCCGTGCCACCCATGACCAGAATGGACTCGGCACCGTATTTGTCCTTGTAGTACTTCACCTTCTCGGCGATGGTGTCGTATGCCTCGTCCCAGGTGATGCGCTCCCACTTGTTCTTGCCGCGGTCCTCGCGGGC
>CABURF010000044.1 GCA_902493755.1 uncultured Coriobacteriia bacterium | reverse complement strand
ACATGGCCAGGGGAATGAGACCAGCTGTGACGGTACCAATGATGATGTAGGGGTGATAGCCGTTGTCTTGCGCCATGCGAAGAAACTCGTAACAGCACAGCGCCGCCGTGATGGCGATGACGATAACCGTCGTATACCACGAGACGAAGGTCGCAACGGAGGTGATGGTGACGTATACCGCGCCGACACCGACACGCCGACCGAGGTCTCTGACGTTAATTGCCATCACACACCCCCGATCATTTACTCATCGACCCTTCCGAAGCGACGGTCACGCGCCTGATAATCAAGAAGTGCACGCAGCAGCTCATAACGGTCGAAGTCGGGCCAGAGCACATCGGTGACGTAGAACTCCGCGTAGGCAAGCTGCCAAAGCAAGAAGTTTGAAAGGCGCATCTCGCCGCTCGTGCGAATGAGAAGGTCCGGATCGGGCATGCCGTGTATAGATGAGCGGATAGCAGATCCTCCGAAACCACCTCGCTCGTGAGATCGCCCGTTTCGACCATGCGCGCGATTGTGCGGACCGCATCGGTAATCTCGAGGCGCGAGCCATAATTAACCGCAATGGCAAGTGTCATGCCGCCATTCTTGGCTGTGCGTTTCTCGGCCTGCTTGAAGATAGTGCGTGTTGCGAGGGGCAAATCTTCGACGCGACCCAAAAGCTTGACCCTGACCTTCTCCTCGTCCAAGCCTGCAAGTTCAGAACTCATGGTCTTGGCGAAAAGATCCATAAGTCCCGTGACCTCAGCCTTGGGACGATTCCAGTTCTCGGTGGAAAACGAGTAGATGGTGAGATAACGCACGCCGATATCGTTACAGGTAGTGATGGCCTCGCGCACGGCACGTATGCCAGCCTTATGGCCCTGGCCGCGGTCGAGACCGCGCTGCTTTGCCCAGCGCCCGTTGCCATCCATGATGACGGCAACGTGCTCTGGAATCCTCTTCATGTCGAGCGCATGCGGATTGAGATCGATGGGAGGCTCGGGAAAGATCTCCTCCAGTGTGGATGGTCTCTCGCTCAAGATGCTTCCTAGATCTCCATGACCTCGGCCTCTTTCACGGAAAGGGCCGAGTCAATCTGAGCAATATAATCGTCGGTGAGCTTTTGAAGCTGCTCCTCGGCACGATGCTGCTCGTCCTCGCTAATCTCGCCATCTTTCTTGAGACGCTCAATCCTGTTCTTGGCATCTCGGCGCGCATTGCGCACTGCCACGCGACGCTGCTCGGCAGCCGCCTTGCACTCCTTGACGATCTCGCGACGACGCTCCTCGGTGGGTGCCGGGAACGGCAGACGGATGATGCCCGAGCCATCGTTATTGGGCGTGATGCCCAAATTGGCAGAGAGGATGGCCTTTTCGACGGGGCCGAGCAGGGACTTGTCCCACGGCTCGATGGTCATGAGGTTGCCCTCGGGAATCTTGATGGCGCCGACTTGCGAAACGGGCGTGGGGACACCGTAATAGTCGACCTTCACGTTATCGAGGATGTTCGCCGAGGGACGACCCGTATGGAGCTTCGAGAAATCCTGATCGAGTGCCTTGACCGCGCGGGTCATCGCCTCTTTTGCCTGATCGAGTTCTTCTGACACCTTATCTCTCCTTCTCTAGCTAACAGTCGTTCCGACGTGCTCGCCCTTGAGCACACGATCAATGTTGCCGGGCTTATGCAGGTTGAACACGATAATGGGAATATTGTTATCCATGCACAACGTCGTGGCAGTCGAATCCATAACATGAAGCTCGCGCGAAAGGACCTCCATGTAGGAGATCTCGTCGAACTTGCTCGCATCGGGATTCGTGCGCGGATCGCTATCGTAGATGCCATCGACCTGCGTTGCCTTGAGAATGGCCTCGGCATCGATTTCGCAGGCGCGCAACGCGGCTGTCGTGTCGGTGGTGAAGTACGGATTGCCCGTACCACCCGCGAATATGACGACGCGTCCTTTCTCGAGATGGCGAATGGCCCTGCGGCGAATATAGGGCTCCGCAACCTCCTGCATGCTGATGGCGGATTGCACGCGCGTGAAGACACCAGCCCGCTCGAGCCCCTCCTGCAGAGCGAGCGCGTTCATGATCGTTGCCAGCATGCCGATATAGTCAGCTTGGGCGCGGTCCATGCCCTCGGCAGCGCCGGCAAGACCACGGAAGATGTTGCCGCCACCGACGGTGATGGCAAGCTCGATGCCACCATCGACAATCTCGCGAATTTGCGAGGCAATCTCGCTAATGACCTTGGGGTCAATGCCATAGCCTTGCTCGCCTTGCAGCGCCTCGCCCGAAAGCTTGAGCAAGACGCGCTTGTACTTGTAGTTGCCCATGTGGCTCCCTTTCTCGGGATGGAAAAGCGATTAGAGACGCTCGACGAAACGGCCGTCGCGCGTATCGATCTTGACCCTGTCGCCGATCTCGAGGAAGAGCGGAACCTTGATCTCCGCGCCCGTCTCGCAAACGGCAGGCTTGGTGCCGCTCTGAACGGTGTTGCCCTTGAAGCCAGGCTCGGTCTCCGTGATCTCAAGCTCGACGAACATGGGAGGCTCGACATTTATGAGCTCGCCGTCGGCGTACTGTGCCAGGCAGGTATCGCCTTCCTTGAGCCACTTCTCGTTATCGCCGATGATGGCCGCGGGGACCTCGGGCTGCTCGTAAGTTACGGGATCCATGAAATAGAAGGTGTCTCCGTCGGTCCAGGAATACTCCATCTCCTTGGTCTCGAGACGCACGTCGTCGAATTTGTCGTTGGGCCTGAAGGTGTACTCGACGACGCGACCCGTGGAAACATCCTTGAGCTTGGTACGGATGAAAGCACCACCTTTACCGGGCTTGACGTGCTGAAACTCGACAATGGTGCAGAGCTTGTTGTTGTACTTGATGCACATGCCGTTTTTAAAGTTTGAGGGCTGAACGCTCACTTTTCACTGCCTTTCTCTCGACATATCCGCACTATTCTACTCTGGGGGTCAGCTTTAAGCGTGCGCAAAATGTACGACAAATTCGCATGACATGACAGATTCTTGCGCCTGATGAACGAACCCATACAATGGAGCATATAGGCAAGTGCGCGTCATGTCAGTTGACCGGAGGCGCAAGGTGACCTGCCCTGTCATTTCGACCGGAGACGTGAAGCGCCGGAGTGGAGAAATCTCGAGCGATTGCAGAGATTTCTCCACTCCGCTACGCTTCGCTCGAAATGACAGGGGGGGACTCCTCCTTCGCTCGAGATGACAAGAGACAGAGAAAGGCATGGAGGATGCGAGCGTTACATAGAATCGAACAGGTGCAGAGACTTCTCGCGGACCAGGTTCTCGATGCAATCATCGTACGGGCGAACAGCGATCTGTTCTGGCTCACGGGTTTCGAGGATGTCTTCGACAGCGAGCAAGCTCATGTCGCCATCATCACGCGCCAAGACTGCATCCTACATACGGACACACGCTACG
Organism: uncultured Coriobacteriia bacterium; assembly: GCA_902493755.1. Lineage (GTDB taxonomy): Bacteria > Actinomycetota > Coriobacteriia > Coriobacteriales > QAMH01 > QAMH01. Next base: position 4,424 of record CABURF010000044.1, on the reverse strand, counting down.
TGACCGCCATGCGCGAGAAAGCCCACGAGGAGGGCATCTGGCAAATTGACGCCTCGCGCGAGCGTGAGGTCGAGTTCATTGCCCATATGCTCAAGGAACTCAAGCTCGTCACGGGACGTGTCGCCATTGACGAGACCATGCCGTTAAGCCTCTATCGCAAGTATTCAGACGCAATGCCCAACGCGCGCTTCAAGGAGCGCTCTGATGACATTCTCAAGCTGCGCGCCGTCAAGGATGCCGATGAGATCGTTCTCATGAAGCAAGCCCAAGCCATCGCCTCGCAGGCATTCATGGAAACGCTAGAGGATTTGCAGCCCGGCATGAGCGAGCGCGATGCCTCGATCATGCTCGAGTTCAACATGAAGCGCCTGGGGGCAAGCGAGCTTGCCTTCGCGAACATCGTCGCAAGCGGCCCCAACGGCGCCAAACCCCACGCCATTCCGTCAGAGCGTCAGTTCGAGCAAGGCGACTTCATCGTCTTTGACTTCGGTGCACGCGTGGGCGGATACTGCTCGGACACGACACGCACGGTATGCATCGGTGGGGCAAGCGACGAGCAGATACGCGTCTACGAGGCCGTACGCCGGGCAAACGAATGGGTTGCCGCAAGCATCAAGCCGGGTGTGACAGGAGCGCAGATGCATACGCTCGCCGAAAGCGAGCTTGCCAAGGCAGGCTTCGAGCGCAAGATGGGGCACTCGCTCGGGCATGGCGTGGGTATCGATATCCATGAGCTTCCCCTGCTCTCGCCCACCAACAAGGAAGCGCTTGTCGCCGGCAACGTCGTAACCGACGAGCCAGGCATCTACCTACCAGGCGATATGGGCGTGCGCATCGAGGATTGCGGTGTCGTCACCGAGACCGGATTCGAGAGCTTCTGTGACATCACGCACGAACTCATGGTGATTGAATAGCTTCCAGCAGCATATCGACGCCGCGAAGGTAGCCTTCCGGTCCGAGCCCCTTGATCTGGCCGATGCAGGCATCGGCCAGCACCGAATGCCGGCGAAACTCCTCGCGCTTCGAGATATCGGAGATGTGCACCTCGACGACTGGTGTGGTGACCGAACTAATCGCATCATGCAGGGCGTAGCTATAGTGCGTGTGCGCACCAGGATTGTAGACGATGCCATCGTAGATGCCCTGACTTGCATGTATTTTATCGATAAGCTCGCCCTCATGATTGGACTGGAAGCAGTCCATGTCTGCACCATGCTCACGCGCATAGGCAACCGTATTGACCTCTATGTCGGCGAGCGTCGTCGTGCCATAGACGTCAGGCTCGCGCTGTCCCAGCAAGTTGAGATTGGGGCCGTTCATCAACAGCAGTTTCATACCTGCCCCCACATTTTTCCGCCGTTTTGCTCGATGAGACGCTCCTTGAGCATGCACCAGGCTTGCAGATGCTCCATGATGACATCATCGGGTACGGTCATGAGCTTCCACTTGGCAATGTCCTCGAGCAGAACAAACCTGACCTGTCCGCCACGTGCCTTCTTATCACCCTTCATGAGCTTGAAGAGACGCTCAGGTGGCGCCACCCACGGAAGCGCCGGCAAGCCCAACGAATCGAGCAGGCTGTCCGTTGCCTTCACGACACTCATATCGCAGCCAAGCACCTCGACGGACAGACGCGCCGCGAAACGCATGCCTTCGGCGACGGCACGTCCGTGCGCGATGGTGCCATAGCCCGCAGCATTCTCGATGGCGTGTGCGAGAGTATGTCCGTAGTTGAGGCACTCGCGCACGCCGGCGGACTCGGTACTGTCCTTGCTTACCACGGATGCCTTGAATTCGGCGGTCATGTAGACGGCTTCTTCGAGCAGCTCGACATCATGTTCCATGAGGCCTGCGGCGTTGTCACGCAGCCATTCGTAGAAGGAGCGACGCGGGGCCACGAAGGAGCTTTTGGCTATCTCGGCAAAGCCGTTTGCCCAATCCTCCTCAAGAAGTGTCTTGAGGCAGCGAATGTCGGAGCATACGAAGATGGGCTGGTGGAAGGTGCCGACGAGATTCTTGCCAGCCTGAAGGTTGACCCCCGTCTTGCCGCCAATGGACGAGTCAACCATCGCGAGCAAGGTCGTGGGCACTTGGATGAAGTCGATGCCGCGCATGTAGGTCGAGGCGACGAAGCCAGCCAAATCGCCCACGACACCACCGCCGCACGCGACGATGAAATCATCGCGGGTGAAGCCGTAGCGGGCAATGGCCTCCCAGAGTTCGTTGGCAAGTTCGACGGACTTGGAGGTTTCCCCCGGCGCGATGAGCAGGTCATAGACCTCGAACCCGGCCTCTTCGAGGCGCTTCTTCACAAGCTTGCCATAGGCAGGCCCCACGTTCTCATCCGAGATGACGAGGGCGCGCTGGCAATCCTTGAGGTCACGTGCCGTCGAGGAGAGCGCGGAAAGGGCGCCGCTCCCGATACGGATATCGTAGACATGGCCACCCGGCAAAGCGACATGGATGATGCGGTCTCGGCTCATAACAGCCCCTCTCGTTCCAGAGCTTTCTTGCATTGGTTGGCAACCTGATAGACGCTTTTGCCCGATGACTCGATGGTGATATCCGCGACCTCACGGTACCAGGGCAAGCGTTCGGCGTAGATTTCGTCGACGGGACGTTTGCCCGAAAGCAACGGTCGCGTAGAGGGATTCGAGATGCGCCCAATGGCCTCATCACATGGCACGTCAAGGAAGATGACAGTTCCGAGCGACTCGAGTATGGGGCGGTTGACCGGATTGCAGACGATGCCACCACCACAGGAGATGATGGAACGACCCTCATGCTTGAGGCCACGCAAGGTCTCGGTCTCGATGCGCCTGAAACCCGCTTCCCCCTCCTCGGCAAAGATGCGGGATATTTTGCGATGCTGAATCGCCTCTATACGATAGTCAAGGTCGATAAGCGAAAGTCCCGTGATGGTAGACAGCTTGCGCGAGACACTTGTCTTGCCCGAGCCCATAAACCCGACGAAGAGTATGTGATCACTGCATGTTTCGCGCGTCATAATGCGATGCGCTCCCGATATGCGTCACGTGCCACAATGATGTCATCAATCACGTCGGCACCAAACTTCTCGAGGTAGGCGTTGGCAAGCACAAAGGCAACCTCGGCCTCGGCCACAACGGCCGCGGCAGGCACCGCGCACACATCCGAGCGTTCTTTGGATGCCTTGACGGGCACGAGCGTGTCAGTGTCGACTGTGTCAAGCGGCTGCATCATGGTTGGAATGGGCTTCATTGCACAGGTCATGACGAGGGGCTCGCCATTGGTCATGCCGCCCTCAAGGCCGCCGGCATTGTTGCCGGAACGGGCAAAGCCACGTGCCTCGTCATAGTAGATGGAATCGTGCACGAGGCTGCCGGGGCGACGCGCCGCCTCGAAGCCCAAGCCAAACTCGACGCCTTTGATGGCGGGGATGGAAAACGCCGCTGCACCCAGGCGTGAGGTGAGACGATCGGGACCGGAGGCGTAACTGCCAAGACCGGGGACGAGGCCGTCGGCAACGACGACGAACTCGCCGCCGAGCGACTCGCCATCAGCACGGGCGCTGTCGATGAGCGCCTTCATGGCCTGCGTCGTCTCCTCGTCGGGACATCGGCATTCGGATGCTTCGATGGCCGCGCGCTCAATCTGTGCGTTTTTAGGCAGCTCGATCGTGCCGATGCGGCGCACGTAGGAATAGACCTCGACGCCGAGCTCGGCCAGAAGCGCCTTGGCAATGCCGCCAGCTGCGACACGTGCCGCCGTCTCGCGTGCGCTCGAACGCTCGAGGATGTCTCGAGCATCATCGGTCGCGATCTTGAGCATGCCGACGAGATCCGCATGACCAGGACGCGGGCAGGTCTCGCGTTTCAAGCCGTCCGGAGCATCCCCATCCGGTGCCATGCGGTCAGTCCAGTTGGCGAAATCGTCATTGACGACCTGCAGGGTAATGGGCGTACCGAGCGTCTGGGAGAAACGTACGCCGGAGAGCACCTGCACGGTGTCATGCTCGATCTTCTGACGACCGCCACGACCATAGCCGCCCTGACGACGAGCAAGATCGCGATTGATCGCATCGATGTCGATGGAGACGCCTGCTGGCATACCAGAGACGATCGCCGTAAGCGCCGGTCCATGCGACTCTCCCGCTGTGACAAACTCCATGCTCTCCCCTTCTCCTCTATTGGCCCGAGCCATCTTGCTGCGTGGCCTTACGTGCCTCGAGCTCCTCACGTGCCAGCACGATGTTCATTGCCGCAATAGCGCATTCAATCATCCCCTCATCGGGAGGATTCGTCGTCAGACGCTGCATTTGCATCCCAGGCCACAGAATAATGCGAACGAGCTTGTTGTCTGGATGCGTACCAGCCCACTTGACCGTCACCTCGTAGGATACGCCGGCTATGAGCGGCAACAGGATGATGCGCGTGAGCATGATG
>CABURF010000043.1 GCA_902493755.1 uncultured Coriobacteriia bacterium | reverse complement strand
AACGAGGTCGAGCGCACCAAGCGCCTCGGCCTCGGCCATGAGCTCGGCGATGAGTTCCTTGGCCGTCCCACGTTTCTTCACGAGCGCGGCAACCTGACCGGCGAGGATGGAGCCGTTCTCCATATCGCCCTCAACTGCACGTTTGAGCGAACCTGCATACATGCCCTCGAGATCATCGGGGTTGCTCGCCTCCATCTCGCGCTTGCGGCAGGCACGCGCGAACTTGTTCTTGAGCCCGCGCACGGGATGGCCCGTGCCACGACCCGTCACAATCGTGTCGGAATCCTTGGCGCCAAGCACCTTCTCCTTCCACGGGTCGCACACGGTGCACTCGTCGATGGTGAGGAAGCGCGTGCCCATCTGCACGCCCTCGGCACCCAACGCGAAAGCCGCGCAGATGCCGCGTCCATCGGCGATACCGCCGGCGGCGATGACGGGGATGGAAACTGCCTCGCGCACGCTGGGCACGAGTGCCATGGTGGTGAGCTCGCCGACGTGACCGCCGGACTCAGTGCCCTCGGCGATCACAGCATCGACGCCAAGGCGCTCCATGCGCCTGGCCTGCGCCGTAGTGGCGATGACGGGGATGACCTTGATGCCAGCCTCGCGCCACATGGGCAAGTACTCGACCGGACTGCCGGCACCCGTGGTAACAACCTTGACGCCGAGCTCGACGACGAGCTTGGCGACCTCAGGCGTAAGTGGATCCATGAGCATGATGTTGCAGCCAAAGGGTTTGTCGGTCTGCGCCTTGGCCTGCTTGACCTGATCGGCAATCCAATCGAGCTTGGCACCACCGCAGGCGATAATGCCCAAACCGCCGGCCTCGCTGACCGCCGCGGCAAGCGAGGCATCGGCGACCCGGGCCATGCCGCCCTGGATGATGGGGGCCTCGATACCCAGGAGTTCGGTTACTCTCGTTTTCATGAAGCGCTTCGACCTACTTCAGGGAGTCGATGTGCTCGACGATGTCGCCAATGGTCACGAGATCGCTCGGCTCGCCGAAATCGACCTCGCACTGATCCTCGATATCGCAAATGAGCTCGACCATGTCGAGGGAGTCGATGCCAAGATCCTCGATGACGGCGTCTTCGGTGATGGCCTCCGGGTCGAGGTCCTGGTTCTCGACCAGCACGTCGCGGACGATGTCGATTGTAGCCATGATGGTTCCTTTCGCGGTGTCTAACAAACAAGCGCGATTATTGTAGACGAAGATTTTATGAGTGAGGCACGATGCAAAATCTTGCGCAAACATCGCAAACAAAGGCATTTTCCAGCGGAATTACTCTAAGATAGTCGGGCGTCAGCCCACCCGGACGGGCGGAGGCGACGACCAATTAGCAAGGAGAAACGCCCATGGGATGCAAGATCGTCGGACATGGAAAGGCCCAGCCGGAGCTCGTCGTAAGCAACGATGACCTGGCAAACATCGTCGACACGAGCGACGAATGGATTGTCGAGCGCACCGGCATCCATAACCGCCACATCGCCGTTGACGAGTCCACCACCGATCTTGGAGTCCAGGCTGCACGCGCCGCCCTCGAAAACGCGGGAATCGCGGCTGAAGACATCGACCTCATCGTGTGCATGACCATCTCCGGGGACGTCATCGTGCCGTCCCAGGCGGCACTCATCAAAGCGCAGCTGAATGCCGAGCATGCCATCGCATTTGACCTCAATGCCGCATGTAGCGGATGCATCTACGGCATCGACGTCGCCTCTACCATGATCGAGGCATCCGTCGCCAGCGAGGGCGGAAGCGGCATCGGCCACAAGCGCAATGCGATGCGCCGCGCGCTGGTGGTGGGTGCGGAGCGACTCTCGCGCATCACCGACTGGACCGATCGCGCCACCTGCGTGCTCTTTGGCGATGGTGCCGGCGCAGTGGTGCTCGAGTGGGACGAGAGCGCGCCTGGCATCCTGGCAAGCTTCCTGAAGAACACCGATGATGACACCTTGTGCCTGACCGTCGACGCGAACCATGACATGAGCACTTTTCCGTTTGGGGAGGACGTCGGCAACGTCGGCGTGGGCGAGATCATGAACATCGAGACTGACGAGGGCGGCTTTGCCGAACATGCCGCGTTCATCCGCATGCACGGCCAGCGTGTCTTCAAGTTCGCCACCGCCGCCATCGTCGAGGCTGCACGCGAGGTGTGTGAGCGCGCGGGTATCTCGATGGACGAGGTGAGCTGCATCGTGCCGCACCAGGCCAACGACCGCATCATCCGCTTTGCCGCCAAGAAGCTGGGCGTTCCCTACGAGCGCTGGCAGGTCTCCATCGCCGAGGCGGGCAACACGAGTGCGTCGAGCGTGCTCATGGCGCTTTCCGACGCGTATGACGAAGGCCGCATCAAGCCGGGCGACAAGGTGATGTGTGTGGGCTTTGGCGGCGGACTCACGAGCGGTGCGTTGCTGTTCGAGGCGTAAAGGGCGTTTTCGAGAAGCGTGCTCTTATCCGAGCAGCTCAAGAACAGCGTCGAGGTTCTCGCAGCAGAGAAACTCCTCGAGCGAACATGACGATGATCCCGAGCCGCCAATAACAAGGCGCAGGGCCTTCGGGTACTTTTCCAGGAACGCTTCCATTCCATGCAGGGATTTCACTCGCCCGCTTTTAACCTCGATTGCAACGAGCACATCGCTGTCGTCCACGATAAAATCGACTTCGTTTTGTCCTTCGCGCCACCAATTCACCGCAAAGCCCTCCGCGACGGAAAGCGCCAGAAGGTGGGCGCCAACGGCACTCTCGACCAGATGACCACGAAGCTCGGAATCACCCAGGAGCACGTCTTTTCTTCTGCGAGTCACTGCTGTCATGAGTGATGTGTCATATACCGCAAGCCGAGGGGAGGATTTGCGTTGGTAGAGGTCCTTCGGATGATATTTCTTGAGTCCGCAAAGCACACCCGCCTTGTCGAGTAGGTCAAGATAGTGCGCAAGCGTCGTAGTATTGCCGGCGTCGTCAAGTTGCCCCATCATCTTAGTAAACGAGAGTTCCTGCGCGGAATACTGAACCCCCAACTCGAACAGCTGTCTTAAAAGCGCGGGCTTGCGCACACGCTCGTCCTCCAAAACGTCCTTGGAGATAGTTGGTTCGATGATCGTTTCGCGCATGTTGTTGCGCCAGCGAAGCTCGTCATCGACGAAGCGCGCAGACCCCGGAAACCCGCCGAAATACAAGAAGTCGTCAAGATTGAATCCAAACGCGCTTTTACACTCCGCAAAACTCCAGTGCGGAGAATGGATAAGCTCGAATCGCCCCTTCAGAGAATCCTCAAGCCCACGCCTAAGAAGAAGGCTGGACGAGCCCGATAGAAACACCTTCATGGGAATGCCGTTGCGTTGGTCTGCATCCCATAGTCCCTTTACGATAGAAGGCCAACCCTTCACCTTCTGAATCTCGTCGAGTATGAGTATCACGGGAGAGTCACTCACTTCTTGGAGATTTCGCCCTTGTTGCCATTCCTCGCGCAGCCACCGCTCGCCGGGCGCAAGGATGTCATCTGCGCTCACTGAATGCGATATGCGATCGACACGCTCGAGTGCTTGGGCAAGCATGGTACTCTTGCCGGTTTGGCGCGGGCCGACGACGACTTGAATGAGAGGGTTGTTTGGCTCTTGCATCCTCTTGCGGATGACGTCGGTCTGTCTGCGCTCGAACATGGGGATCCAATCTCGATGGGTGGTTTTACTCATTATACTGAGTAAAATTACTCAATAGGATTGAAAATTGAAAACGCAGATAATCGATAACGGAAATCACGGATTTTCGGTAATGCGACGATTAGGACCGCTATTCGCCGCACGATTTGCAGCGAATACACCTATGTATCACAAATGTGATACGTTTAGGCACAATACATCGGCATTGCCTAAAGCTATCGGGAGCTCACCATGCAGCGGTCTATGAACGTCAACATATCGACAAACGAGCTCGAGTATGTGCCTATCGATTTTGACGACCCGCAGGCACTCCTCGAGCACGCAAAGAAACTTGAGGGCCACACATTCCGTGAGGTGCTGGACCTTGGAATCACTCCCGATGGATCAGCTCCAGAAAAGACCGACTATAACGATGCCTCTTTCAAAGGAGGTGTCGGCACGCTCATCGAGGAGCGATACTTCGGCTACCGCGCCAATAGCGATGCGCATGCCGACTTTGTCGATGCTGGTGTAGAGCTGAAAACTACCTGCTATGACGTTAAAAATGATGGCAGCATCCGGGCCGGCGAGCGTCTTGTCCTTGGCATGATTGCCTTTGATGAAAGCATTGAGCGCCCCTTTGACGAGTCGCACATGTGGGAAAAGGGCGGAAATATCCTGCTCGTCTATTACAAGCGCGACAAGACAATCGATAAATACGACCAGAGAATTGAATACGTCACACTTTTTACTCCTCCTGATGAAGACCTCGCAATCATCCGCGAGGATTACAGCACCATTCAAGAGTATGTAATGGATGGAAGAGCAGATGAGCTATCGGAGTCGATGACTCACTACTTGGGGGCATGCACAAAGGGCGCGACCGCCGAGAAGAGCATGCGCGACCAGTCCATATATGCACCGGGCAAGAGAGCAAAGGGACGAGCCTGGTGCTATAAGAACAGTTATATGAATGTCGTTCTCAACGACTACATCATCGGCCAAAGGAGCAGCGAATCCATCATTAAGGATTCGGAACAGTTATCCACCCACTCCTTTGAAGAGCATGTCATTTCGCTCATTAACCCTTTTATTGGAATGGCTGACAAAGAGATTTGCGACAAGCTTGGCCTCGCCTACACAGGTAATAAGGCTCAATGGACCACAATTGTCTATCACATGCTCGGGCTGCATGACAATCGCGCAGACGAGTTCGAGAAGGCAAACATTAGTGTCCGAACAGTGCGCATTGAGGAGCGGGGCAGTGTCGTACAGAGTCTTTCCCTCGATACCTTCTCCTTTATCGACCTCATGACCGAAGAATGGGAAACCGCCCCGCTTCATGAATACTTCGAAGAAACCAGATTTCTATTCGTTGCATTTCAGAAAGAAGGCGAAAGCCTGAGGCTTAGGGGAGCAACATTTTGGAGCATGCCACGAAAGGACATCGACGGTCCTCTTCGCTCATGCTGGCAAGCTACCAAAGACGCAATCAATAATGGAGTTTCGATTGTCGAAGTGCCTAGGGGCAAAAAGACTCGCTTCGAAAACAATCTCCCTAGCAAAACCGAGAATCCCGTTGCGCACGTTAGACCGCATACGTCGAAGGCTGCATACCGGCTCGAAGACGGGCGAATCATTGGTGACGTTGAGCACAACGCCGACGAGTTGCCCGACGGTCGCGCTATGACGAAGCAAAGCTTCTGGCTGAATAATGACTATATTTATGAAGTCGTGCGTGATATTTAGCATGTTCTCATCTGAGAACCTAGATCTTTTGTCACCGATCATCTACAATAGACACCACTTTATGCGGCACGTCCCCATGGCATTCGCGTGTCACACCTATAAACAAGAATATGCGTCCAAGGCTTTCAGAATGCGAAGGAGCACCCTATGGCCAACGACACAATCGAAGTGGCGGAGCTATTCGCCGGAGTTGGCGGATTCCGTCTAGGCCTAGACGGATACTCTGACCCAAACCATCCCGAATTCAAAATGGAGGCCGCTGGCCCATTCAAAACCGTGTGGGCCAAACAATGGGAGCCGCCTGGAACAGAATCCAAGCAGTTTGCATGGCGCTGCTATGAAGAGCATTTTGGCGCAGGTAGCTGCGTCAACGAGGATATCAACAAGGTGCTTGACGAATACGAAGCAGGCGAGCGAACTATTCCGGATTTTGGCATGCTGGTCGGCGGTTTTCCTTGTCAGGACTACTCAGTCGCCAAGCCCCTCAACATGGCCAAGGGCATCGAGGGCAAGAAGGGCGTCCTGTGGTGGGATATTTACCGCATGATTCACTTAAAGCAGCCAAAGTATTTGCTCCTTGAGAACGTCGACCGCCTCCTCAAAAGCCCGGTGAAGCAACGCGGACGTGACTTTGCGATTATCCTGAGCTGCTTGGCTGAAGAAGGCTACTCAGTCGAGTGGCGCGTAATCAACGCAGCAGAATACGGCATGCCGCAAAAGCGCCGCCGCGTATATATTTATGGCGAGCTCACGGAAGATGAATGGGACCTTGAAAGCCGCATCAAGCAAGATGGCATCATGGCAAAGGCATTCCCCATCACTGAGAAAGTCACCGCAATCACCTCCGTTGATGTCACTGCGGATCCTTACGAGATATCCCAGCACTTCGGTGTTGGCAAGAAGCTCTCACCTTTCCAAAATGCCGGAGCGATGCAAAAGAGCCAGGTCATGACATGCAAGGTCGAGCCTGTCTTTGATGGCGAGGCAACTACGCTTGCCAACATTGTCGTTCCCGATTCTGAAGTGCCTCCTGAGTTCTTCATCTCAGAAGAAGACCTTCCCAAATGGAAGCGAATGCGTGAAGCAAAAAAGGAACCCCGCACCACGGCAGCAGGGTTTACGTACATGTACACCGAAGGTGCGATGGCATGGCCCGACCCACTCGATAGACCGGCGCGAACCATTCTCACAGGTGAGGGTGGTAAGGGCGCCAGCCGCACCAAGCATGCTGTTATGGGAGATAGCAAACGAATCCGTCGTCTTGTTCCCGACGAGCTCGATATGATTCAGATGTTCCCCAAGGGCTGGACAGATACGGGGATGACTGACGGACAGCGCGCTTTCTGCATGGGTAATGCACTTGTGGTCGAGATTCCGCACAGGATAGGGAAAGAGATAATTAAACAAATTCACTCTTGATTCCTAGAGCAGACATGCCGTTCGCCGTAAAAAGAAATACCTCTATAAACTATTTCAAGCTTTTACACCGATGTATTTCACAACTATTTAATCGAACATGCGTTCTTTATCTGCAAAAACAACTATACATATTGATTGTCAAGCTTATGTCTCCACAAAATCTTGTGGATAAGCGGGCCAATCCATGTCGCAGAAGCATGGTAGAGTTTCAGGTGTGGGGAATAATCCTCGCACCTAAAGCCCCCGAAGGGAGGTGAAATTATGCATAAGTGCATCACAGTAAAAGTGCCACGCTATCGCGTCACGAAAACCGGCCACATCAGAAAGACCGGAACCGTGACGAAGCATGTGCACGTCAAAACAAAGTAGAGTCCCGGAATGGAGCCGGGACTCTACAGCGTAGGGAAGGGGCGCTTCGGCGTCCCTTCTTCCTTATTAAGATATCTTCGGACCAAAGGACAATCAATACCCCATAGCTAATCGGCATTATTAACTCATGCCAGCAACACGGTTTTCTCTCGTAAGCCACTATTAACTCATTCCATCTAATCCTATTGCGTCGTATCCAGTCTCTTGCAAAGCTGAAGATAACCCACCGGTTCCAATCCCCTACACAATCCCCGCATCCCGAACTGCCGCGACTACCTCGACATCCGATGGCAGCCACCCCACGTCATCAAGCTCGTCGCGGCCCAGCCAGCGCGCGTCGCTGTGCTCGAGTAGCTTCATACCGCTGGCGAGCGTGCAGACAAAGCATTGCATCGTCATCGCGAACTCTGGGTAGTCGTAGTCGACCGTGATGAGCTTCGGCCCCACCTCGATGTCGGCGTCGAGTTCCTCGTGAATCTCGCGTACGAGCGCCGCCTCGGGAGCCTCGCCCGGCTCGATCTTGCCGCCGGGAAACTCCCAGCTGCCCTTGTAGTTGCCGTAACCGCGCTGCGTTGCCAGGATCTTGCCGTCATGCACGATGATTGCGGCTACCACCTCGATGTGTTTCATGAAAAAGTCCTAACTGAAGCGAAGCATGGGGTCACTGCGCTGGTCTTCGATGGCAAGTACAATGACCGCTCTC
>CABURF010000042.1 GCA_902493755.1 uncultured Coriobacteriia bacterium | reverse complement strand
CCTGCATGCGATCGAGGAGAAGTCCGACAGCGCCGTTCAGGCCATCACCGAAAATCTCATTCTCGAGTTCATCGCACCTATCGAGCGTGAAGACATTCTTGAGCTTGCCGATGAGCTTGATACGGTGGTTGACGAGCTCGACGATGTCTTGCAGCGCATCTACATGCATAACATCACCGTCATCACGCCAGAGATTATCGAGATGATTCACATCGTGCAGAAGACGACCCACGCTCTTCAGGCTGCCTGCGACAAATTCACCCACTTCAAGAAGTCGAAGTCCATCAAGGATTACATCAAGGAGATCCATAAGTACGAGGATGAAGGCGACCGTGTCTACATCGAGTCCGTACACCGAATTTACAAGAAGGCCGAGGAAGACAAGTTCGAGCACGCGCTCTTCGCCGTCGGTCTCTACGGCGTGCTCTCCGCACTCGAGAAGTGCTGCGACGCATGCGAGAACGCGGGCGACATCATGGTCGCCGTGCGCCTCAAGAACTCCTAGATACAGCATATATATCAATTGATGACAAATGCGCTACGGAACAGCGCACACCTGTGAACTGGGGTACAATGCTCCATTGTCGTGCGTCTTGACGTGCGATGTATGCGGGCGTGGCGGAACTGGCAGACGCGCTGGATTTAGGTTCCAGTGGAGCAATCCGTGAAGGTTCGAGTCCTTTCGCCCGCACCATAGACCGAAGCGCCTCGGCGCATTCTTAAGGCGCCATGATGGCGAGGAATTTTGGAGGAACGTTGGAAGTCACGACGAGCACCCGCGAGGACGGCAAGACGCAGGTCACCGTTCACATGACTGCAGATGAAGTCAAGAAGCATATCGACAAGGCATTCAAGGACTTTTCGAAGACCCGTATCCCGGGCTTTCGCGCAGGCAAGGCGCCGCGCAAGGTCATCGAGCAGAACTTCGGTGGGCATAATGCGGTCTATGCTCAGATCACTTCCGACATGATCAACGATGTCGCCCCGCGCGCCATCGACGAGCAAGACATCATCTTCATCGGCGAGCCCGAGTTCGACGAGAACGATCTCGCGGCCGACGGTGAGGATTACGAGTTCACGATGTTTGGTGATATCAAGCCGAGCATCGAACTCGATTCCTACGATCCCGTCGAAATCAAGATGCCCTCCGAGGAGGCAACCCAGGAGGACGTCGACATTCAGCTCCATGCCCTGCAGGATTACTACAACAACTTCGAGACGGTCGAGCGCGCCGCCAAGGACGGCGACTTCGTGATGGTCAAGCTCGCGTCCACGGCTGATGGCGCATCCATCGATGCCCTTACGAACGAGAGTCGCCTGGTCGAGATTGGCGGCCCGATGATGCCGCAGGAGCTCACCGAGCAGTTCGTCGGCATGAAGGCGGGCGACGAGAAGGAGTTCGACTTCACGACGGAGTTCGATCCCAGTCTTGCCGGCAAGACCATTCACACCACCGTCACCGTCAAGGAAGTTCGCGAGAAGGAGACGCCGGAGCTTGACGACGAATTCGCCAAGAAGGTCGGCTTCGACACCTTTGACGAGCTTGTCGAGCAGCTCAAGACCGAGATTGCCAGCACCAAAGCCGAGCAGCTGCCGCGCCTCAAGGAGAGTCGCTGCGTGACCGAACTCTCGCATCGCATCAAGGGCGATATTCCCGATGCCTACCTTGACTACACGCGCGAGAACATTCTGCGCGACTTCTTCAACAGCCTCCAGGAGCAGGGCACTACGTTCGACCAGTTCCTATCGAGCCGCGGCATCACGGGCGAGCAGTTCAGGGAGGACCTCGAGACGCAGTCGCGCGAAGAGGCCGAGGAGTGCCTGGCGCTCGACGCTCTGTTCACACATCTCGGCATGAGCATCGGCGAGGAAGACATCGAGAAGGAGTTCAGCGTCGCCAACAATCCCGAAGCCACGCGCAAGGCGTGGGAGGACGCTGGCCGCATGTCTATCATCCGCGAAGCCATCAGGCGTCAGCGCGCCACCAAGTGGTTGGTGGATAACGCGGTCGTTACCATCGACAATGGCACGGATGACGAGGCGTAAGACGAGATATAAGTCGCGATGCAGTTCAAGGGCATTCGCACCTAGTAGTGAGGAATAAACATGAATATCATCCAGCCCGCATCTGATACGCTCATCCCCTATGTCGTGGAGCAGTCGCCGCGCGGCGAGCGCAGCTACGACATCTATTCGCGTCTGCTCAACGATCGCGTCATCTTCCTCGGCGAGGAAGTTACCGACGCGTCGGCCAATACCGTCATTGCGCAGCTCCTGCATCTCGAGAGCGTCGATCCTGATAAGGACATCTCGCTCTACATCAACTCGCCTGGCGGATCGGTGAGCGCCGGCCTGGCCATCTACGACACCATGCAGTTCATCAAGCCGGATGTGAGCACGATTTGCATTGGCATGGCAGCTTCCATGGGCGCGGTGCTGCTGGCGGCGGGTGCGCCTGGCAAGCGTTTCGCGCTGCCCAATTCCACCGTCATGATTCACCAGCCGTCCGGTGGCGCACAGGGCAAGGAGACCGATATCCAGATCATGGCCGAGTTCATGCGCAAGACGCGCGAGCAGCTCAACGAGATTCTCTCCGCCCATACGGGTCAGCCCATCGAGACCATCCGTGAGGATACCGAGAAGGACAATTTCATGACCGCCGAGGAAGCCAAGGCATACGGCCTGGTCGATGACGTGGTCAAGTCCCGTGCTGCTGCCAAGCTCGACGAAGAAGTAAAGAAGGACTAAGCACATGGCGGAAGGACCACATGGGTTTGACGGTAAGCTACGCTGCTCGTTTTGCGGAAAGACCCAGAACGAGGTAGACAAGCTTATAGCTGGCGAAGGCGTCTACATTTGCAACGAGTGCGTCAAGCTCTGCACCGACATCATCGACGAAGAAGACAATGGCATACGAGGCGAGGAGTTGCCCGCTGCAACCGGGCGCTCCGAGGGCCTCATCACGCTCGAGACCTTGCCGACGCCCATCGAAATCCATGATGAACTTTCGCAGTACGTCATAGGCCAGGAGGATGCCAAGAAGGCGCTCTCCGTGGCTGTCTACAATCACTACAAGCGCGTCGCCCTGGGAATTGGCTCTGACGATGACGAGGTCGAGCTCGCCAAGAGCAACATCATGCTGCTTGGCCCCACGGGCTGCGGCAAGACGCTGCTTGCCCAGACGCTCGCGCGCATTCTCGACGTGCCCTTCGCCATCGCCGATGCCACGGCACTCACCGAGGCCGGTTACGTAGGCGAGGACGTCGAGAACATCCTGCTCAAGCTTATCACTGCGGCAGATAACGACATCGATCGTGCCCAGGTGGGCATCGTCTACATCGACGAGATCGACAAGATCGCCCGCAAGGCCGAGAACCTCTCGATTACGCGCGATGTTTCGGGTGAGGGCGTGCAGCAGGCCCTCCTCAAGATCATCGAGGGTACCGATGCCGCCGTGCCGCCCACGGGCGGACGTAAGCATCCGCAGCAGGAGCTCATTCATATCGACACCACCAACATCCTGTTCATCTTGGGTGGTGCCTTTGTCGGTCTCGACAAGATCATCGGCGAGCGCATCGGCAAGCGTGGCGTGGGCTTCAATTCGGAAGTCGCCAAGCCGCACGCCGAGGAGTCGTCCGAGCTCCTTCAGAAGGTGCTTCCCGAAGACCTCAACAGCTTCGGTCTTATTCCGGAGTTCGTGGGCCGCATTCCCGTCATCACCTCCGTTCAGGAGCTCGGCGAGGATGACCTCGTCCGCATTTTGACCGAGCCCAAGAACGCGCTCGTCAAGCAGTATCAGCGCATGTTCAGCTTCGATAACGTCAAGCTCACCTTCGAGGAGGGTGCACTGCACGCCATCGCGCAGCTTGCCATCGAGCGTGGTACGGGTGCCCGTGGCTTGCGCTCCATCTGCGAGAGCATTCTGCAGGATACGATGTACGAGCTGCCGAGCACCGATGACGTGGCCGAAGTCATCGTCACCGAAAATTGCGTGCGCGCGGATGAAGAGCCCGAGGTCGTGCTGCGCGCGACGAGTCAATTCGTGGCATAAAAGACGACGGATATCAGATCAAGACAAAAGGATACGAACATGCCCGAGATGCCCAAGACCTATGACGTGGCGAGTGTCGAGGAGCGCATACTCCAGAAATGGCTGGATGGTAAATACTATGCGCGCTCCAAGGGGGAGGGGGACCGTACGGTCGTCATTCCACCGCCCAACGTGACGGGTATGCTGCATATGGGTCATGCGCTCGATGACACGATTCAGGACACCTATATTCGCTATAGCCGCATGAACGGCTACTCTACGCGCTGGATCCTGGGCACCGACCACGCGGGTATCGCTACGCAGACCAAGGTCGACAAGAAGCTCAAGGGCGAGGGCATCTCGCGACTCGAGATTGGCCGCGAGGCGTTCCTCGAGGAGTGCCAGAAGTGGCGTGACGAGTACGGTGGCATTATCGTCGAGCAGATCAAGCGCATGGGTTGTTCCATCGACTTTGACGACGAGAAGTTCACGATGTCGCCAGAGTACGCAAAAGCCGTGCGCAAGGTCTTTTGTGATTGGTATCACGATGACCTCATCTATCGCGGCAAGCGCATCGTCAACTGGTGCCCGAGTTGCACGACGGCCATCTCGGATGACGAGGCCGAGTACCAGGATGAGAAGGGTCATCTGTGGCATTTGCGCTATCCGCTTGTCGAGCCGGTCGATGGCATCGAGTACATCACGGTAGCCACGACGCGCCCCGAGACGATGCTCGGCGATACGGGTATTGCCGTCTCGCCCGATGACCCGGACAAGCAGAAGTTCGTGGGTAAGATGGTCAAGCTCCCCATTGTCGACCGCGAAATTCCGATTTTCTCCGACTGGCATGTGGATGCGGGTTTCGGTACAGGCTTCGTCAAGGTGACGCCCGCACATGATCCTAACGATTACGCCATGGGTCAGGCCCATGACCTCCCGCAAATCAACATCTTCGACGAGCATGCCGTCGTCGTCGATGGCTACGGCGAGTTCACGGGCATGACTCGCGACGAGTGCCGTGAGGCCGTCGTCGCGTGGTTCGAGGAGCATGAGCTGCTCGATCACGTGGAAGACCACGAGCACTCCGTCATGCATTGCTATCGCTGCGACTCGACGCTCGAGCCCTGGCTTTCCGAGCAGTGGTTCGTTGCGGTCGACAAACTCAAGGGCCCCGCAACCGATGTCGTTGCCGATGGGCAGGTTACCTTCCATCCGCAGCGCTGGACGCAGACCTACATGACCTGGATGGAGAACCTCAAGGATTGGTGCATCTCGCGTCAGCTCTGGTGGGGTCATCGCATCCCCGTCTTCCATTGTGCGGAATGCGGCTGGGAAGATGCGCTCATGGAGGACACGGACGTCTGCCCCGTGTGCGGCAGTCACGAGGTACATCAGGAAGAGGACGTGCTCGACACGTGGTTTTCGAGCCAGCTGTGGACTTTTGCCACGCAGGGCTGGCCCGATCACCCCGAGGGGCTTGTCGGTCACCATCCCACCAAGGTACTCGTGACCGCACGTGACATCATCGCGCTATGGGTCGCCCGCATGATCATGAGCTCGTTGTACTTCCTGGATGAGATTCCCTTCGAGGACGTGTTCATCTACGCCACCATCCTGGCCAAGGATGGCAGTCGCATGTCGAAGTCCAAGGGCAACGGTGTCGATCCGATGGATCTCATCGCCATGTATGGTGCCGATGCGATGCGTTTCAACCTGCTTACGCTCGTCACCAATAACCAGGACGTCAAGTTCGATGCCAACATCGACAAGAAGACCCACGAGCTCATCGATTCCCCGCGCACCGAGGCCGCGCGATCCTTCGTCACCAAGATCTGGAACGCGGCGCGTTTCGTCATGCTCAACATGGATGGTTACGAGCCGGGTGAGCCCCAGGCGGCAACGGCTGCCGATGCGTGGATTCTCTCGCGGCTTGCCAAGCTCACGGCATCCGTTACGGCCGGTATCGAGGAGTATCGCTTTGGCGACATCGCCCGTGAGCTCTATGCGTTTTTCTGGAACGAGTTCTGCGACTGGTACATCGAGCTCTGCAAGGCGCGCCTTGCGCAGGAGGGCGAGGCCCGTCTGATTGCGCAGCGTAATCTCGTCTTCGTGCTCGACAGCGCTCTGCGCCTGCTGCATCCGGTTATGCCTTTCGTCACCGAGGCCATCTGGGAGTACCTGCCCGTCGAGGATAATGCCCCGGCGCTCATGGTCGCCTCTTGGCCAGATGCGGGAGAGCTTTCGCGTTGGATTGACGATGAGGCCGAACAGGCCATCCAGCTCGTCGTGCAGCTTGTCACCTCCGTACGCGCCACGCGCGCTGCCTATGGTATCAGCCCGCGTCAGGAGCTTGCCGTGGCTCTGCGCTTTGCGGATGACGATGGGAAGGCTGTCGCCGAGCGTGCGCTCGTTGAGCAGCAACGAGACCTCATCACGGCGCTCGCCAAGTTATCGAGCCTCGATATTCTCGAGACGAGCGCTCCACGCCCCGCCGAAAGCGGCATCGATTTCGTGGGTGACATTGAGGTATACACCGCATTGTCCGGCCTGGTCGATTTTGCCGAGGAGCGCAAGCGGCTTGAGACTCGTCGCGCCAAGGCTCTCAAGGAGCTTGAGAAGCTCGACAAGAAGCTCGGCAACCAGAACTTCCTCGACAAGGCCGCACCCGAGGCTGTCGAGAAGGTCCGTACCGAGCACGCCGAGCTTACCCAAGAGCTCAAACTCATAAAAGCACAGCTCGAGGAGTAACAACAGTTCCGAAAGGGGATGGCCGTGAAGAAGATCCTGTATGTGGATGCCTGCGTCAATCGTGACACCTCGCGTACCGAGCAGCTTGCTCAGGCGCTTCTCGAGCGTCTGGATGGTCCGGATGTCGAGATCGAGACACTTGTGCTGGAGAATGAGAAGAGTCTGCTGCCTCTCACAGGGGAGCTGTCAAATCAGCGCATGGCCTGGGGAAAGGCCGGGGACTTCGACCACCCTGTCTTCGACTACGCGAAGCAGTTCGCTGCGGCTGACGAAGTCGTCTTCGCGGCGCCGTACTGGGACTTCTCGTTTCCCGCGCTGCTGAAGATTTACTTCGAGCTGCTGTGTGCCCAGGGGGTGACCTTTGTATACAGCCCCGAGGGAATTCCCACGGGCATGTGCAATGCCAGGCGGGCATATTACGTCACGACCGTTGGCGGATACAGTGGCGACTGGGATTACGGTTACGATCAGGCAAAGGCCCTGTGCCAGCTCTACTTCGGCATCGAGGACGTGCGTTGCTTCAGGGCCGAGGGTCTCGACATCATCACGAATGACCCCGAGGCCATCATGGCTGAGGCGCTCGAGGAGCTCGCTCGCGCTCAGCTCTAGGAGACGGCATGGACGACTACGCCAATCTTGATTACGACCGCGCGCAACGCTGCGGTTTTCCCGAGGTCATCTACGGGGCGAGTAAGACCCCCGAGCAAATCCGCACCATCGCCGCGCAGCTGCTCGAACGTCATGGTGTCGTCGTTGCAACGCGCGTGAGCGCATGGGCGGCCGATGTCGTATGCGAGCATATCCGCGACGCTCGCTGGTTCGAGCGCTCGGGCTTTCTCTTTGCTGATCGTCGTGAACATCCCGTCGAAGGCGATACGCTCGAGGAGGTTCTGAGCTGCGCTAATCGAGCCAAGGGCCAGGTGCTCGTCGTGTGCGCGGGCACAAGTGATATGAACATCGCCGAAGAGGCGGCGCTCACGGCACGACTCATGGGCTCGCGTGTGCAGCTGCTTGCCGACATTGGCGTTGCGGGCGTGCATCGTACGCTTGCGCATGTCGATGATCTGCGTGGCGCTCATGCTATCGTCGTGGTTGCCGGCATGGAAGGAGCCCTGGCCTCGCTTGTGGCGGGTTTGGT
>CABURF010000041.1 GCA_902493755.1 uncultured Coriobacteriia bacterium | reverse complement strand
CCTCGAGAAGGTTCGCGTCATTGGCGCTTCCGAGTCCAACACCTACGACCTGCTCGACAACGGGTCTCTGGTTATGACCAAGGACGCCGTCGAGTATGTTCAGGAGGTGCTGAGCTAATGGAGGCACGTCAGATCATCATCCGCCCGATCATCACCGAGCGTTCGTTTGATATGCAGGACTTCAACCGCTACACGTTCGAGGTTGCCAAGACCGCCAGCAAAATTGAGATTGCCAAGGCGATCGAGGAGATCTTCAACGTGCACGTCACGAAGGTAAACACCGCCAACGTGAAGTCCAAGCCCAAGCGTCAGCGCTATGTGCAGGGCCGTACGCGCACCTGGAAGAAGGCCATCGTCACGCTCGCCGAGGGTGACAAGATCGAGCTGTTCGCAAGCCAGGATTAATCGGTTACTGGGTTTCCCCTTGGTGCGGGGAGGCTTTAAGGGTGTCGAGCGCTCGATGTGGAGCCACCCGGCACCGTGGTAAGTCCGGAGTCGACAACCGTATGGAGGTGCACCACCTCCGTTCCCATAGCGGTTGAGCGGCCATCGGAGCAAAGGAGTTAGTTCATGGGAGTAAGGAAATACAAGCCGTCTTCCCCGGGACGTCGTTTCCAGACGGTCTCTGATTTCGCAGAGATCACGACGACGACCCCCGAGAAGTCGCTGCTCGAGCCGTTGCCTAAGAAGGCCGGCCGCAATAACTATGGTCGTATCACGACTCGTCACCAGGGTGGCGGTCATAAGCGCAAGTATCGCAAGATCGACTTCAAGCGTCGTAAGGATGGCATTCCGGCCAAGGTCGCGTCCATCGAGTACGACCCGAACCGTTCTGCGCGCATCGCGCTGCTCAACTATGCAGATGGCGCCAAGGCGTACATCCTGCAGCCCAAGGGCCTGAAGGTCGGCGACGTTGTCGAGTCCGGCCCCGAGGCCGACATTAAGCCGGGTAACGCCCTGCCGCTGGCCAACATCCCCGTCGGCACGCTCGTGCATGCCGTCGAGTTCCAGCCGGGCAAGGGTGCCGCCATGGCACGCAGCGCCGGTACGAGCATCCAGCTCATGGGCAAGGAGGGCGGTTACGCCATCCTGCGCATGCCGAGCTCCGAGATGCGTCGCGTTCTGCTCGACTGCCGCGCTACCGTCGGTGAGGTCGGCAACGCCGAGCACTCCAACATCCGCATCGGCAAGGCCGGTCGCAAGCGTTGGATGGGCGTGCGTCCTACCGTTCGCGGTACCGTCATGAACCCCGTCGATCACCCGCATGGTGGTGGCGAGGGCAAGAACAAGTCCGCTGGTCGCCATCCGGTTACCCCGTGGGGTGTTCCCACCAAGGGTCATCGTACGCGTAACCCCAAGAAGGCGTCGGGTAGGCTCATCATCCGTCGTCGCAAGAAGTAATCGAAGGAGATAACCGTGAGTAGAAGTCTCAAAAAGGGCCCCTACGTGGAGCCGCGCCTCCTCGAGCGCATCATTGCGATGAACGAGGCTGGCGAGAAAAACGTCATCAAGACCTGGAGCCGTTCTTCGACGATCTTCCCCGAGATGGTGGGCCACACCATCGCCGTGCATGATGGTCGTCGTCACGTCCCCGTCTATGTCACCGAGTCGATGGTCGGACACAAGCTGGGCGAGTTTTCCCCGTCCCGCACGTTCCGCGCCCATAAGAAGGATTAGGAGGAGCGCAAATGCAAGCTAAAGCTGTTGCAAAGTACGTGCGCGTTTCTCCGCGCAAGGCACGTATCGTCGTCGATAAGATTCGCGGCAAGGAAGTTGTCGACGCGCTCGACATCCTGCGTTTCAACGAGCGTGCCATTTCTGAGGTCGTCTCCAAGGTCGTCGCATCTGCGGCCGCCAACGCCGAGAACAAGTACGGCGTGCGACCGGAGAATCTGGTGGTCAAGGCCGCCTATGTCGACGAGGGTCCGACCATGAAGCGTTATCGCCCGCGCGCCAAGGGTTCTGCAAGCCCCATCATGAAGCGCACGAGCCACATCACCATCATCGTAGCTACGCGAGAGGAGGCGTAAGGGTCATGGGTCAGAAAGTTAAGCCGACAGGCTTCCGCCTTGGCATCACCGAGGATTGGCGCAGCCGCTGGTATGCGGGTAACGACTACGCCGCCACGCTCGAGAACGATCTCAAGCTGCGCAAGTACGTCGAGAAGAAGCTCAGCAATGCCGCCCTTTCTCGCGTGGAGATCGAGCGAGCCGGCGACAAGGTCAAGGTCATCATCACGACCGCCCGTCCTGGCATCGTTATCGGCAAGAAGGGCGCCGAGGTCGACGTGCTTCGCAAGGAGCTCGAGAAGATCTCCGGTGGTCACGTGAGCGTTGAGGTTATCGAGGTCAAGCGCCCCGAGCTCGACGCGAACCTCATCGCGCAGTCTATCGCCGAGCAGCTCGAGGGACGCGTTGCGTTCCGTCGCGCCATGCGCAAGGCCGTGCAGTCCGCTCGCAAGTCGGGTGCCCAGGGCATCCGCATCCAGTGCTCTGGTCGCCTTGGTGGCGCCGAGATGAGCCGCCGCGAGTGGTACCGTGAGGGTCGCGTGCCCCTGCACACCCTGCGTGCGATGATTGACTACGGTTTTGCCACCGCCCACACCACGATGGGCTCCTGCGGCATCAAGGTCTGGGTCTACTATGGCGAGGTCCTTCCCGGCCAGGACAAGAAGAATCCTGCGCTCGAAGGCACGTCTGCCCAGCGTCGCGGCCGTGGCCGTCGTGGCGAGAGGAGGGATCGCTAATGTTAATGCCCAAGCGCATCAAGCACCGTAAGGTTCAGCGCGGCTCCATGAAGGGTAAGTCCAAGGGAGGCAACAACCTCAACTTTGGCTCCTACGGCATTCAGGCCCTCGAGTCGCATTGGATTACCAACCGTCAGATCGAGGCTGCACGTATCGCCATGACCCGCTACATGAAGCGTGGCGGCCGCGTGTGGATCACGATTTTCCCGGACAAGCCCATTACCAAGAAGCCGGCAGAGACCCGCATGGGTTCTGGCAAGGGCAATCCCGAAGAGTGGGTGGCCGTTGTCAAGCCTGGCCGCATCATGTTCGAGATCGATGGCGTTCAGCCTGACGATGCTCGCGAGGCCATGCGCCTTGCCATCAACAAGCTGCCCATCAAGTGCAAGATGGTGATTCGCGAGGATGCCGCCGAGCGCGCTGCGGAGTATGCCAAGGCCCATGCCAAGGATTCCGCTCGTGGCCGCTCCAAGGCTGCCAAGGAGAGCACCGCTGCAGCTGCCCCCGCTGCCGCCACCACTGAGGAAGAAGGAGGCGACGAGTAAATGAAGCCTGCAGAGATTCGCGAGCTCACTACCGACGACCTCAACGACAAGCTGACCGAGGCGCGCACCGAGCTCTTTAACCTGCGCTTCCAGATGGCTACGAGCCAGCTGGACAACACCGCGCGCGTGAAGGTCGTCAAGAAGGACATTGCCCGTATTTGCACCGAGCTGCGTGCACGCGAGATTCGCGCTGCAGCCGAAGCGACCGCTTAAGGAAAGGAGCGAAACCTAAATGAGCGAAGAGCGTAATCGTCGTAAGGTTCGCCAGGGCGTTGTCGTCTCGGCTACAAACGACAAGACCATCGTCGTGCAGATCGAAGAGCGCAAGCCGCATCGCGTGTACGGCAAGATGATCACCACCACCAAGAAGTTCCACGCGCATGACGAGAGCAACGAGGCTGGTGTGGGCGATACCGTCCGCATCATGGAGACTCGTCCGCTCTCCAAGCAGAAGCGCTGGCGCCTGCTCGACATCGTCGAGAAGGCCAAGTAGTCAGCTAAGTAGCAGGAAGGTATTCCCATGATTCAGATGCAATCAATGCTGACTGTTGCTGACAACAGCGGTGCACAGAAGGTTCAGTGCATCAAGGTCCTCGGCGGCTCCAAGCGCCGCTACGCTGGCCTGGGCGACATCATTGTCTGCAGCGTCAAGGAGGCAGCTCCCAACAGTCAGGTCAAGAAGGGCGATGTCGTGCGTTGCGTCATCGTCCGTCTCAAGAAGGAGGTTCGTCGCAAGGACGGCTCCTACATCAAGTTCGACGAGAACGCCGCCGTCGTGGTCGACGACTCCGGCGCTCCCCGTGGCACGCGCGTTTTCGGGCCCGTCGCCCGCGAGCTGCGTGACCGCAAGTTCATGAAGATCGTCTCCCTCGCACCCGAGACGCTTTAGGGGAAGGTGAGAAGATGACGAAGATGAATATCAAGACTGGCGATACCGTCAAGGTTATCGCTGGCAAGGACAAGGGCGCACAGGGCGAGGTTCTCTTTGCCTATCCCGAGAAGGGTCGTGTCACTGTCCAGGGCGTCAACCTTGTGCACAAGGCGCTGCGTCCGACGCAGGCCAACCCCAACGGTGGCATCGATACCCGCGAGGCAGCCATCGACGTTTCCAACGTCATGCTGGTTTGTCCGTCGTGTGGCCTGCCGACTCGCATCGGCTTTAAGGTCGACGAGGATGGCAAGGTTCGCGTCTGCAAGAAGTGCGGCAAGGTTATCGACTAGCACGAATTTCAACTTCGGGCTGGTGCCCCCGAGGCGAAAGCCTCGGCGCTGCTGCTGCGGAACTCGCGCGCACAGGTCGCGCGCTCAAACAGTCCTCGGACCCGCAGCGCCAGACTTTCGCCTCTGCACCAGACTCGTTGTAATTCGTACTGTCTTGTTTTATAGGCCCTCCATATGGAGGGGGCGAGGTCGGAAACCCCGCCTTAAATCTCGAAGGAGTTAGAAACATGGCACCACGTCTTAAAGAGAAGTACTACAAGGAGCTCGCTCCGAAGCTCAGGGAAGAGCTCGGCATCGCCAACGTCAACGACATCCCCAAGCTCGAGAAGATCGTCGTCAACATGGGTGTGGGCGAGGCTGCGACCGACAGCAAGCTCATCGATGCGGCTGTCGAGGACCTGCGCGTCATTACCGGCCAGCAGCCGATGATCTGCCGCGCCAAGAAGTCCATCGCAACCTTCAAGCTGCGTGCCGGTATGCCGATTGGCGCCAAGGTCACGCTGCGCGGCGACCGCATGTACGAGTTCTTCGATCGTCTCATTGCTGCTTCGATCCCGCGCATTCGCGACTTCCGCGGTCTGCCTGCGAACAGCTTCGATGGCCATGGCAATTATTCCATGGGCGTCACCGAGCAGATCATCTTCCCGGAGATCGATTACGACAAGGTTGACCGTACTCGTGGTATGGACATCACGTTTGTGACGACAGCCAAAACCGACGAAGAGGGCAAGGCGCTTCTCACCGCTTTCGGATTCCCGTTTGCGGCATAGTGGGACAGTAAGGTAGAATGTTCGATTGCTGTGCGTTTTTACGCGCAGCAATCGGAGTTTAGCGGGAGATATGGTTTTCCCGCGAACAGGAAAGGATGAGCATTGGCAAAGAAATCGATGATCGCCAAGGCAAAGCGTGAGCCGAAGTTCAGCACGCGTGCGTACACGCGCTGCAACCGCTGCGGCAGGCCGCATTCGGTCTATCGCAAGTTCGGTCTGTGCCGAATCTGCTTGCGTGAACTTGCCCTTAAAGGCGACCTCCCCGGCGTCCGCAAGGCAAGCTGGTAAGGCAAGCCACGTAGACGCTGGGCTGCCACAAGACAGGCGCGGCCATCATGGGTGGACGCGAACCGCTTGGGAGCAGTCATCAACGAACCATAGGAGGAATCAATGAGCACGACCGATTCGATCGCAGATATGCTCACGCGTATTAGAAACGCGAACACTGCGAACAAGGAGACGGTTTCCATGCCGTCTTCGCGAAAGCTCGTCGAGATAGCTCGCATCATGAAGCAAGAGGGCTATATCGCGGAGTACGAGATTATCTCGAAGGCTCCTCAGGACGAGCTTTTCATCACGCTGAAGTACGGGGATAAGAAGGAGAAGGTCATTCGTGGCCTGCGCCGCATTTCTAAGCCCGGTCTTCGCATCTATGCTGGCAAGAACGAGCTCCCCCGCGTCTTGGGTGGTCTCGGCACTGCCATTATTTCCACGTCCAAAGGTGTCATGACCGATCGCGATGCCCGCATTGCTGGCGTCGGCGGCGAGGTCCTGGCATACGTCTGGTAAGAGCCGAGAAAGGAGCAATCGCATGTCGCGTATTGGCAAGCTGCCCGTTCCGGTTCCCGCCGGAGTCGAGGTAAAGATCGACGGCAACACCGTTACCGTCAAGGGTCCCAAGGGTGAACTCACCCAGACCTTCAACGAGAATATGGCCATCAGCCTGGGTGAGGACGGCTCCATCGTCGTCGAGCGCCCCAACGATGCACGAGAGAATCGCTCGATGCATGGCCTGACCCGTTCTCTCATCAATAACATGGTCATTGGCGTGAGCGAGGGCTACTCCAAAACGCTCGAGCTCGTCGGCGTTGGCTATCGTGCCGCACTCAAGGGCGGCAAGCTCGAGATGACGCTCGGCTTCTCGCACCCTGTCATCGTCGATGCCATCGATGGCATCACGTTCGAGTGCCCCGAGCCCACGACCATCAACATCAGCGGCATTGACAAGCAGCTGGTTGGCCAGGTCGCCGCGGACATCCGCGCCTTCCGCAAGCCCGAGCCGTACAAGGGCAAGGGTATTCGCTACCAGGGCGAGCATATCCGCCGCAAAGAGGGCAAGGCTGCCAAGTAGTAAACGTACGCCGGTCGTTGCGCCGGTTAATTACAAGGAGAACGGTTCAGTATGGATAAGCTCAAGGCAAAGAAGGCGAAACTGCAACGTCGCCAGCGCCGTGTGCGTGGCAAGGTTTCGGGTACGCCCGAGCGCCCGCGCCTGCGCGTGACGCGTTCCAATTCCAACATCTACGCTCAGGTCATCGATGATGTCGCTGCCGTTACGCTGGCAAGCGCGTCCTCGCTTGACGAGAAGATCAAGGCCACCGGCAAGCATGGTGGCAATATCGAAGGTGCTGCCGAGGTGGGCAAGCTCATCGCCCAGCGTGCCCTCAATGCGGGTATCGGCGAGGTCGTGTTCGACCGCGGTGGCAATCTCTACCATGGCCGTGTGAAGGCGCTCGCCGAGGGCGCTCGCGAAGCCGGCCTGAAGTTTTAGGGGGAGGGAAACATGGCACAGAAGCCTAACAACAGGAAGTCAAACAGGCAGGCTGCACAGCAGGCTCCCGAACTCGAAGAGCGCGTCGTTTACATCAATCGCGTTTCCAAGGTCGTCAAGGGTGGTCGTCGTTTCGGCCTGACCGCGCTCGTCGTCGTTGGCGATCACAACGGCAACGTGGGCGTTGGCATGGGCAAGTCCGCTGAGGTGCCCATCGCCATCAGCAAGGGCGTCGAGGACGCGAAGAAGAACATGTTCAAGGTTCCGCTGACCGAGGAAGGCACCATTCCGCACGAGGTCATCGGTGAGTTTTCAGCTGGTCGCGTCCTGCTCAAGCCGGCCACGCCCGGTACTGGCGTTATCGCCGGTGGTCCGGTCCGCGCCCTGCTCGAGCTCGCTGGCGTCAAGGACGTGCTGTCCAAGTCGCTCGGCACTGACAACGCGATGAACATCGTCAAGGCGGCGGCTGAGGGCCTCAAGGAGCTCCAGAGCCCGCAGCAGGTTGCGAAGCGTCGCGATATGACCGTTGCTGAAATCTACGGAAAGAAGGCTCAGTAATGGCTAACGCAAAGAAGACGCTGCGCCTGACGCAGGTGAAGAGCTCGATTGGCTACAAGAAGGACCAGGCCGCGACGCTCAAGGCCCTGGGTCTGGGCAAGATTGGCTCCACGGTTGAGCAGGTTGACAACGACGCCATCAGGGGCATGATCTTCAAGGTCAAGCACCTGATCGAGGTCGAGAACATCTAGTACGTATTGATGGGCTGCATCATCGGGTGCAGCCCACTATGAGGAAGTCGGCCGGCGGCGAGCAGCCGGCTTCATCCGCATCGGGCGGGTGAATGCGAAAAAGGAGACATCATGGATCTTTCTGAACTCAAACCAGCCGAGGGCTCGACGAAGAAGCGCAAGCGCGT
>CABURF010000040.1 GCA_902493755.1 uncultured Coriobacteriia bacterium | reverse complement strand
CGAGTCGCCCTGCACCGAAGCACCCGTCTTCGGGGCTGCATCCTTGGTATCAGTCATGATAACCCCCTCCTATCCTCTCCCGGTTTTCTCGCTCGTCGCGCTGTCCGCAACAGCCGTCTTCCCCTTCTGACGGCGCACAAGACGCGTATAGACGACAGTGAGAATGACCGCCACTATCAATATGCCGATGGCAATGAGCAGGGTATGCGAAAAGCCAAACGCGTAGGCATCGGCCTTGCTCGTTCCTCCCGCCATCAAGTGGATGACGTCGCCGGACATGATGCCGACGAAGAGGGCCGACGAGACGGAGCTGCCAATCTGCACGATCGTCGAGTGGATGGACGAGCCATACGAGGAGATGGTGCGGGGAAGCGCGTTGAGGTCGACGGTCTTTACCGCTGGGAAGAAGATTCCGATGCCCGCATAGGCTATGGCAGCGCAAGCAAGCAAGACGATGACGAGCAGCTGCGCAGAGGCGAAGTACATGCCGATGTAGCCGATGAGCACGACCGCAAACCCCACCGGTACGAGCGGCCATACGCCATGTTTCGCGAGCAGGTGGCCACTGGGAAAGCAACAGGCTGCATAGCACAGGATGGGCACGATGCACATGCAGCCGGCTATGAACGGCGAGTGCGACGCCGCACCCTCGAGATACAGGGGGACGAGCAAGCTCATGTACACTGATGCCATGAACGCAAGCGTGACGAGCGTCTCGCCAACGATGAACACCGGATTGCGCAGCGGCGTGAGATTGAGCAGGGGCTCATCGATGTGCAGCTGACGGTATACGAAGATGGCGAGTATCGCGATGCCGGTGAGCATGATGGCGAGTGACGGAAAAACCTCATGTGAGATCTCGTTAAGGCCATAGAGGAAGCAGGCCAGACCGATAAAGCTTAGCGCAACACTCGGGATGTCGATATGGGCTTTCCTGCGCGTATATAGATTATGAATAGCCGGCCTGCCTGCAATAATGAGGACAAGGGCAATCACCGCGGGGGTGAGGAAGAGCGGGCGAAGACCGATGCAGGTGATGATGAGACCGGAAACGGGCGGAGCGAACGCCAGTGCAACGCCAATGACGCCGCTGTTCACGGCGAGCAAGATCGCCGCCTTGCCCTTTGGGGCGATGGTGAGCAGCGCCTCGTTGATAAGCGGAAAGCACAGTCCCGTGCAAATGGCCTGGAGGGCACGAGCAACGATCATGACCGGGTAGTTCCAGGCAAAGAAGCCGAGCAGCGAACCTGCGAACGAGAAGGCGAAACCAATGGTCATAAGTTTGTGAAGGCCCATGCGCTCGAGCAGCTTTGCCGCCATGGTGATAGTTGTCGCGGTGACGATCGTGAAGGCGAGCACCATCCAGTTAGCTTGGGAGAGCGTGATGTGAAAATCGGTTGCGACGTAATCGAGCGCAACGTTCATGAGCGACTGCGTGAACGATGCGAGAAGATTGCTCGCGAGCAGGACGACGATCATCGCCGTCCGCGCCGCGCCTACCGGCGGGCTTGGTATGCTCGCATCAGCCGCCATTTTGGCCCCACATTCGATAGTGTGCATTCATCGTTTGTCAAGAGCATTGTACTATCGAATAGGTGAAGTGTGCTATTTATTATTTGAGTGGCGGTATTGATTGCCAATACGTTGATTAATCCAGCTGCATTGGCATCCGAATGCGCTCTCCCTACCGCATCTTGCAGAGCGCTGTGCACAATGTGCCGACGAGGCCGATGACCATAACGACGCTGCCGGCGAGAAGCGTGTTCTCAAACGAAGGACCCAGCAACCCCTGGACAAGAAACGTGCCCAGGAATTGCCCTATCCCCTGGACGCAGATAAGAACGCCCATGCCGATGGTCGCGAGCTCCGGTCTATCAATCACCTTCATGAAGGCAGTTATCATGAGGCCGGTGGTGCCCATTCCGATCACGCCCATGACCACCACCCCTATCCACATCACGCCACCCTCGAAGTTGTAGAGAACGAAGGTACATGGCCCCAGGAAGAGCAGGCAGAACACGAGCAGCCATTTGGTTTTGCCGGTCTTGTCGGACAGCATTCCGAAGAAAGGAGAGGAGGCCACCGAGATTATCATCGGCAGCGTGCTCACGAAACCCGACAGGCTCACATCCATGCCGCGCATCTGCAAAATCGAAGGAACCAGGCTCAGGACCGCGAGCAGGCATATGTTGAACGCGATGAAGCCGCAGAAGAAGAGCAGGACGTCCTTCGTCAGAAGCTCGCGATACGAGGGCTTCGATCCCGCCTGCAGGCTGGACACATCACCGGGTACGGTGTCCGATTGCACCATCCCCAGGGCATCTTCGGGGACACTGACCGCCTCCTCGAGCGCCGTCGGCAATTTCTTCTTGAAGGGATCTCTCACGCAAATGCACATGATGACGGTGGCGATCACAACCAACGCACAGTAGAAGAGCCAAAGCGAGGTGAGCCCTGCAAACGCGAAGACCATCGGCGTCAGAAACGCGGCGATAGCGGAACCCAAAGATCCCCACATGCCCCAGATGCCCATGGAGGTACCGATGCGCACTGGTGCGACACCTTCTTGTATGACCAGCGGACCACAGGTGGTCACCGCCGTGAGTGCTATGCCCTCTATACCGCGTGACACGAGCAAGACGATGCCATTGGGCGCAAGTGCCCCCATAACAGAGCCAAGAACGATGAGGCATGTCGCGAACACGATGATTCTCTTCGGACTCATGCGAACCGACAGCTCACCTATGGCGATTGCCGTCGCGGCCATCATGAGCGTGAAGATGGACATGAGCCACGAGCCGCCACTTGCCGTCATGGCATACTGCTCCATGATGGCGATCATGATCGTGGGAACCTTGTATTGGACCATTGCCATGGTCACCCCAACGGCCAATACCGAAAGGCTCACGACAAGGTAGTTCTGGTACTTCGGCTGAATCACGAGGCATCCCCACTTCCTCCGCGCTTACAGGGCTTTCCAGTGTCACTGGGCATGAGAAAGTCTAGGGAGGGCGTCAATCACGAGCATGACCCCCTGGGCACGGTTTTGGGGATGAGAGGTGAGGGTTACGCACACGAAGCGCACACGCAACGAAAAAGGCCAGCGAGAAAACTCGCCGACCTTTGCTTTTGCTGGTCGGGTGGACAGGATTCGAACCTGCGACCCCTTGACCCCCAGTCAAGTGCGCTACCAAACTGCGCCACCACCCGAATCGCTGCGTGCCTCGCACGCGAGTTGCTATGTTACCACAATGGCGGACACATAAAACACCTTACTTTTCAAACAGAGGACAACTTGTCTGACACCAAGGCCACCTTGCCCTCGTTTTCCCTATCCCAAAGCCTACGAATCACTTATCGCAAGACCGCGGCTGCGACTTCTCTTGAGGTCGGCGACAATCTCGTCGGCGCGCACGACAAAACGCGAGGCGACCTGCACCGCTTGCGGGCCACATATCTCGATGACAAGCTGCGCGTTGTTCCAGCAGTCGCAGAGTTCACCGAGCATATCCTGCACCGCCTTGGCCCGCGTATTAGTATCCTCGGCCGTGTCAGGCAGAAGTTGTGCGAACTCACGCGTCACGTGGCGCAGCGCCTTGGCCAGCTTGCGTACGTCATGAACGGCCTCTTGGTCGTCATAGCTAACGTGTGCCATCTGCAACTCGTAATCGGTTCGCATCTGCGAAACGCGCCTGACGAGCTCCTGCGCATCGAGACCGGATTGCCTGACAGAGCGGCGCCAGGGCACGTCCTTGATGCGCCCGACCACGCGCGTAATTGCCTTTTGCGTAGACTCGGCGGCAAAGCGCTCGATAAATCCCGCGCGAAGCTGCGCGCAAGCATCGACCACGATACTTGCCTCGGCCGTCTGCGAATCGAGCGCCTCGCAGAGCATGTCCAGTTCGCGCAAACGCGAGGTCGGGTCTTGTAGCTTCTTGATATCGCGCATGGTCTTCTTAAGAGCGGCGCTCTTGCAATACGGCACGAGAAAATCCAACAGCGAGCGCGCGATTCTCAACGAGATGCGATACTGGTGTAGCGATTCGGGGTCATCGGGGTTTTCGAGTAACTTGACGCTACAGCGCGCGATGCGTGCGGCAGCATCGGAAAGGACGTCCTCCACATCGACGATGCTCTGCCATAGCACGACACGCGGCCCCTGCACGAACCACTCGAGCCACGACCCGATGCTTGTCGGATTATCTGTCGCCGCAAAACCGAACGACGCCATGGCACCAGTTCCCATACCTTGCGGAGCCCCGCTCAAGCGTGCATAGAGCTCATCCATGAAGGGATTGTGCCCGAACGGCGATAACAGTACCCTGCTCCTCGACAAGCTCGGTCATGAAAGCGTCGACGCTGTTAGCGTAGAGTGAATCCCGCACCTCGATGCCACCAACGCCGAGCGCACGCGCGACGACCTCGGCAGTTTGCATGGCACGCAGCGCCGGGCTGCTCCAGATTTTGACCTCACCAGCATCTTCGTCAGCCAGAAGCTGCAGCGAGATGGGAAATCGTGCCTCGACGCTGTATCGACCAGCACGCGTGAGTTGACGGTCCTTGTCGATGAGCTCGGGATTGCGCGCCTGGGTCTTGGCATGCCTGACAAGAACCAATCTGGAAACCATGGGAACCCTCCTTGCGGCTACAGAGCCTCTGGATCTTCGCGTTTCAAGATGAAGTGATAGATAATGAGCACAACGCCCTCAATGGCCGCAGCGACAAGCGCAATGATGATGACGACATGAGCGTATAGGTAGATGCGCGCAAGAGCAGAACCCGTGATAACAAGGATTGCCCCAATGACGACAGCGAGCGGAATATAGGTCTTGCCTTTGCCGGGATCGCAGGAGACGGCATAGCCCGCCAATGCGAAGACGACGGCCGAAAGCCCAGAAAACCACGTAATCGATGCAATGACCGTACCGATCTCCTGCACCTGCATGAGAAGGCTGAACCCAC
Source organism: uncultured Coriobacteriia bacterium (assembly GCA_902493755.1). Lineage (GTDB taxonomy): Bacteria > Actinomycetota > Coriobacteriia > Coriobacteriales > QAMH01 > QAMH01. Next base: position 3,038 of record CABURF010000040.1, on the reverse strand, counting down.
ACGCCGACCCACCGACGCCCGCGACGATCACCGAAATGATACGCGTCAGAATCTGTCGAGCCGAAAGTCGATACTCATTACTCATGCGGCATATGGTACCAGCTTACAGCGTGAACTGCATGCCGTCTTCGGCCACAACGACACGACCATCGAACTGCGCGGCATATGCATAGATCTCGTCGATCTCGTTCACGCCCGGGTCACACATGTGTGGCGCAAGGTGCGTGAGATATACGTGTCCAGCATCGAGAATGTCGATGCCCTCGTGTACCGTCTGGCGCACGTCATGATGCGAGCGAGCGGTCCCGTGGTTCTCCCAGAAGGTCGAATCCATGACGAGGTTATCGACACCCTTGAGTATCTCGATGACCTCGGGCTTGAGATCACTCGTATCGGGCGCGTAGAACGTACGACGTCCCTCGGGTGTGGTGATGAGATAGCCAAAGGTTCCTGGCGCATGCTTGAGCGGTAGCGCCTGAATCGCGAGACCATCCACCTCGCGCACGTCGTACGGGTTCATCACGTCGAGTGCAAAGCAATCGTCCATATAGGAGTATTCCTTGAGTGCCTCGGCTATGGCATGCTCGCTTCCGTGAAACGGCATCGTGCCCATGAGGTAAAGACGGATGAAATACTCGAACTCACCCAAACCGCCCATATGGTCATAATGGGCATGCGTGAGAAAGAAATCGTCGATGACATCGATGCCCTCGCGATTGAGCTGGTGACGAATGTCAGGCGACGCATCGATAATGGTCGTTCCATGGCCGCGCAGGGCGACACCCGTGCAGCCACGGCGCTTCGTAGGATCCTTGCGCGCTGCCTCGCACGCAGGACAATGGCAAAAGAATGCCGGCACGCCACAACCCGAGCTCGTCCCAAGGAAGGTAAAGGTCCGTTCGATGGAAAGGGAACGGAAGGGCAGCGGGCCGCATGTGGCCTTGTCAGGACAGGCATCACACTCGGCACGATACTCAGGCGCGATGGCATCCCAGCCGCAGCGCTCGAAGCCGCATGATAGGTAGAAGGGTTCAATCTCGCCGCGAGCGACGAGACGCAGATCAGGATGAAGTCGCAGCGCATCCTTGAGTAGTGCACGCCCCACGCCCTTGCCCTGTACGACGTCGAAGACGACGATGGGACGCACGTTCCACGAACCATCACCACCCTGTTCGAGGCGGCAGGCGCCGTACATCGTGTTATCGGGCGTGACGGCAACGCGTATGCCCTCGGGACTTGCGAGGTCGCTGAAACCCTCAACCGAAAACAGGTAGCGGATGAGATCCATGTCCACTTCGACACAGTCGCGAATGTGATACTCAGGTGCAATCATGCGCTGAATCCTTCCTCGAAATGTCCGAAGCACCCACGTTGCCCCATGAGCAACGCTGGTATTGGTTCGAGTTTGCTGTTCTCATCGAGCATGCCGCGTGTCTCGGCAACGAGCGTACGGCCAATGAAAAGCTCGTGGTCGCCATACACACGCGATTCGACAAGCTCGCATTCGATCCACGAAATCGCCTGCTCAATGCGCGCGGCGCTCACGTGCGCGCCCGGGTATGTCGTGAGCTGCGCTTCAGCGAGCCGATTGTCAATCCCTTGCTTCTTTCCGCAGGTCATGGCAATGGATACGGCACCTTCATTCGCGCCGAGCACGTTCACGATGAAGCTGCCAGACGTGCGCATGGCACATGCGGTCTGTCCACCCGGACGAATCGCAACGGCAATGAGACTCGGTTCGTGCGAGATAGGCATTGCCCATGCGATGGTCGCAACCTTGTCCGTGCCATCCTCGTCACGGGCGGTGAGAAGCGTCACGGTCGTGGGAATGAGCAATGTGGCAACCTCATTGCCGGTCAGCTCGTTGAGTGATTTCGTCATCATGATCTCCTCGATGAGACAGTTGCTCAGGGACGTTGTCTCATTTTCCCGGTCATCGCATCTACATGATGGGTGGCACGTAAATCTTCATGCGTGACTGCGGAATGGCACGCTTGGCGAGCTCCTGGCAACCCTCGACGATAGTGTCGAGACGATTTGCCGGCACGCCCATGTACATCATGTCCTCGCCGATATCACTCGAGGCACGTCCACCGTAACAGCCAAACGAGATGTTTGGCTCGTCGTTCATGAGCGGCAGCAGCGTTGCCTCCACGCACTGCGCGTTGAAACCCGAGGCGTGAAAGTCATGGCGATGTCCGTCGAAATAGGACATGCTCATCGAGAGCCACATCATCTGTTCGGGCGTGCCCGTGAACACGATAACCTCGGGATGGCGCGTGCATGCGCCAAGCGGCTGCACGAGCGTCGCACGCTTGGAATTGGGCGGCAGCGTGGGACGTTCCCCCACCATTTTGGCGGCTGCCTCCGCATCCACGACCTTGTGGAAGAGCACGTAGATCTCTCCCGTGGCAAGCTTGTCCGGCACACCGGTCATGCCGAAAATCGAGGTACCATCGGGGCAAGCGTGGCAATGCGGCGGCATGAGGATGGAAGCGCCGCGACGCGCGGCGTTCATGCTTTGGCAATAACGCAGCTTCTCGGTGGGCATGGGTACGTCGGGCAGCGGCTCGTCGACGTCGATGAGACCGACGGCCACCGGATGCCAGCGCAGATCGAGTGCCTCCATGATGGCCTTCTCGGCTTCGGCGTAGTGATGCTGCTCCTCGGCGCTGATGGGCTCGGCGCGCTCCTCGTCTGCGTACGGATCGAAAGCCGCGGCCCCCGGCAGCGACTTGATCACGATGGCACGTTGCGGACATTGTCCCGAGCAGGTCGTGCAACCAACGCATGCCTCCATGTCGGTGGCCTTCGGCATGCCGTTGTCGTCCACCTCGAGACAATACTGCGGACAAAACGCCACGCACAGACCACAGGCAACGCAGCGATCCGCATCGTGTATGAACTCGTAGTCAGCACTCATGGGCTGCTCCTTGTCGCATTAGGCAGTGGGGCCGGTTCCCCACATCTCGTAGATACGCTCACCGGCGGAATTCGTCATCTGGTAACTGCAAAACGGAATCACGCGCCCGTCCTTC
>CABURF010000039.1 GCA_902493755.1 uncultured Coriobacteriia bacterium | reverse complement strand
GCCCGCGAGGACCGCGGCAAGAACAAGTGGGAGCGCATCACCTGGGACGAGGCATTTGACACGATCGCCGAGAAGGTCGCTTACTACAAGGAAAACTACGGGGCTGAGTCCATCCTCATGCAAGGCGGCACCGGTCGCGAGGGTGGCCCCATGCTTCCTGCGTACGCTCAAGCTGCACTTGGCACGCCGAATGCATCGCAGCCTTTGAGCGGATACTCGTGCTACATCCCGCGCGTCGCGGGCACAACCTATGTCACTGGCGTGGCATATCCCGAGATGGACTACGCCGGCGGCTTGCCCGGTCGCTACGATGATCCGGCCTTCACGTTGCCGGAGCTCATCGTGTTCTGGGGCAAGGATCCGCTGCCCACTAACGGCGACGGCCTGTTCGGTCACGCCGCCATCGACATGATGCGCCGCGGCTCCAAGCTCATGAGCATCGATCCGCGCGTCAACTGGGTCTCGACGAGGGCTGACTGGCACCTATGCTTACGTCCCGGCACCGACGCCGCCCTCGGCATGGCCATGCTCAACGTCATCATCTCCGAGGACCTCTACGATCACGACTTCGTCGAGAAGTGGTGCTACGGTTTCGAGCAGCTCGCCGAGCGCGTCAAGGAGATGCCTGCCGAGAAGGCGGCGGGGATTACTGGTGTGGATGCCAGCCTCATTGTCGAGGCTGCTCGTGTCTATGCTGCCGCCAAACCCGCGCAGATCGCCTGGGGTCTGGCTATCGACATGAAATCGAACGGCATGCAGGCAGGCCATTGCATACTCGCCCTCGAGGCCATCACCGGAAATATCGACGTGCCCGGCGGCCAGCTCGTCGGCGACGTCAACGACGGCCTCGAGCTCGGCTTCGGCTGGAACGAGCTCGGCCCCGAGCTCCAGGGCAAGATTCTGGGCCTCAAACGCTATCCGGCGATGGTGAGCTTCGTTCTCAACGCGCACTGCGACATGGTGCTCGACACGCTCGAGACGGGCGAGCCCTACCAGTTCAAGATGGCGGGCTTCGAGGATTGCAACGGTCTGGCTGGCACGGATTGCGCCCAGCCTCAGCGTTGGCACGATGCATACCAAAATCTCGAGTGGTGCTTCGGCATTGACGTATGGCTCACACCGACGATCCAGGCGACCTGCGAGCTGTTCCTCCCGCTGTCCTCGACCGTCGAGCATGACAGCGTGGTCTACAGCCATTACGGCGCATCTCCCATCACGATGGGCGCCATCAACAAGTCCATCACGGTGGGCGAGGGCAAGGGCGATGCCGAGATCATGTACGAGATAGGTCGTCGCTGCATGCCCGTCAACTTCGGGCGTTTCAAGAACTTCTACGAGTTTCTCGAGTATTACCGACTCAACGGCAAGACGACGTTCGAGGAGCTGCGTGAGGAGGTCGTGCACCAGAAAACCGAGACGCTCTCCTATCGCAAGTACGAGACGGGCAAGCTGCGCCCCGACGGCATGCCCGGCTTCAACACGCCGACCGGCCGCGTCGAGCTCTACTCGACGATGTTCCGCCAGTTCGGCGAGGATCCGCTGCCGTACTACGAGGAGCCGCAGCTCTCACCGGTCTCCACGCCCGAGAAGATGGAGGAGTATCCCTTCGTTCTCACCACGGGTGCTCGTACGTATTGCTACTTCCACTCCGAGGGCAAGCAGATTCCGTATCTGCGCGAGATGAATCCCGATCCGCTGATCGAGATCAATCCGCAGGATGCGCTCGAGCTTGGAATCGCGGACGGCCAGTGGGTGCGCGTGAGCAACCCCTTTGGCTCGTGCGTGCTCAAGGCCAAGGTCACTCAGACGGTGTATCCGGGTCTCGTCATGGCGCAGCACGGCTTCTGGTTCCCCGAGGAGGACGGCGAGGAGCCGCATCTCTACGATGTTTGGCGCTCCAACATCAATCTGCTCATGCCGCACTTTTACGTGGGGGAGCTGGGATTCGGCGCGCCGTACAAGTGCCTGATCTGCAAGGTCGAGCCCATCGAGGAAAGCTACGACACCGACATGCAGGCTATCTGGAATCGCTATAGCCAGCTTGTCGTGCCGGAATAGGGAGGGGGAATAGATTTGTCATTTCGAGCGAAGCGAACGAAGTGAGCGTAGTCGAGAAATCTTGGCAATAAGGGGACAGACCCTCTGTTGCCGCAGGTGGGAAGAAGGGGACAGACCCCTACATGTCAGAGAAACAGAGAGGAAGGGAAGGAAACGTGACCACGACAGCAAAGATCGATAGCGGTATCGAGGACTTCAAAAACGACCTGGGCAAGCCCTGGCGTTACGAGGAGGACGGCTATACCGTCACGCGCGCCTGCGCCTGGTCGGCGCCCGGCTGTCATCCTGTTGGATGCGGCGTCAAGCTCTACGTGAATAAGGACGGCATTCTCGAGAAGGTCGAGGGCGATGAGAACCAGCCCATCACGCAGGGCCGTCTCTGCATGCGCTGCCTTACGCTCACCGACTTTACCTATCATCCCGATCGCGTCATCTATCCGATGAAGCGCGCCAAGGAGGATCGCGGCAAGAATAAGTGGGAGCGCATCACCTGGGATGAGGCCTACGACATCATCGAGGAGAACATCCAGGGTCTCAAGGAGAAGTATGGTCCCGAGTCCATCGTCGTCTTCGGTGGCACCGGTCGCGAAGGTGGCCCGATGTGCGGCCCTTACGGCGCGGCCATGATCGGCACGCCAAACGCCTGCTACACGCAATCCGGCTATGCCTGCTACATCCCGCGCGTTGCCGCTGGCACTTATGTCGCTGGCGTGACCTACCCCGAGATGGATTACGCCGGTGGTCTGCCCGGACGTTATGATGACCCGATGTACAAGATCCCCGAGGTCATGATCACCTGGGGCAAGGAGCCGCTTCCCTCCAACGGCGACGGCTTCTTTGGCCATGCCGTCATCGACGTCATGAAGCGTGGCAGCAAGCTCATTTCGATTGACCCACGTTCCAACTGGCTTTCCACGCGTGCGGTCTATCACCTGCAGCTGCGTCCCGGCACCGACACGGCCCTCGGCATGGCGATGCTCAACATCATCATCTCCGAGGACCTCTACGATCACGAGTTCGTCGACAAGTACTGCTATGGTTTCGAGCAGCTCGCCGAGCGCGTGAAGACCATGACTCCCGAGATGGCGGCCGAGATCTGCGACCTGGACGTCGAGGATATCTACGGTGCGACGCGCATGTACGCCAACGCCGAAAATGCCGCAATCATGTGGGGCCTCGCTACCGACCAGAAGGCCAACGGCACCCAGTCCGGTCACACCATCATCGCCCTCGAGGCCATCACCGGCAATCTCGACATTCCCGGCGGCCAGCTGCTCGGTGATGTGAGCGATTCGCTTGGTGACCTGGGCTTTGGCTGGAAGGAGCTCGGTCCGGAACTGCAGAATAAGATCATCGGCCTGTACGAGTACCCCGCATATGTCGGCATGGTGCTCAACTCGCACGCCGACCTTACGCTCGAGGCCATGGAGACGGGCGAGCCCTATGAGATTCACGGTGGCTTCATCGCGTCGACCAACCTGCTCGCTGGCACCTGCGCCGCCCAGCCCAAGCGCTGGCACGACGCCATGGTCAAGCTCGACTTCGTCTTCGCGGCCGATTGCTGGATCACCCCGACCATCCAGTGCTGCGCCGACGTCATCTTGCCGCTCGCGACCTATGCCGAGCGTCAGTCCATGGTCGGCACGCACTACGGCGCATCGCCCAACATGCTGGGTGCCGTCGTCGACGCTGTCAAGGTTGGCGAGACCAAGGGTGACCTTGAGATTCAGTACGAGCTTGGCTGTCGCCTCAATCCCGGCACCTACGAGCGCTTCAAGGACTTCGAGGACTTCCGCGCCGAATTCCGCCTCGGTAACCTCGGCATGAGCTATGAGGAGCTGCGCGAGAAGGTCGTCGTTCAGCGCAACGTGAGCTACAAGAAGTACGAGACGGGCAAGCTGCGTCCCGATGGCAAGCCCGGCTTCAACACGCCGACTGGCCGCGTCGAGCTCTACTCGACCATGTACAAGCAGTTCAACGAGGATCCGCTGCCGTACTACGAGGAGCCGCAACGTTCTCCAGTGTCGACGCCCGAGCTCATGGAGGAGTATCCCTTCGTGCTTACGACCGGCGCTCGCACCTACGCGTACTTCCACTCCGAGGGCAAGCAGATTCCGCTGCTGCGCGAGATCAACCCCGATCCGCTGCTCGAGATCAATCCCAAGGATGCGGAGAAGCTCGGCATCATCGATGGCGAGTGGGTCAACGTCGAGAACGAGTTTGGCAAGTGCGAGCTCAAGGCTAAGGTCACGCCCATCGTGAAGGAAGGCGTCGTGCATGCTCAGCACGGCTTCTGGTTCCCCGAAGAGGATGGCGAGGAGCCGCATCTGTTCGGTGTCTGGCGCTGCAACATCAACGAGCTCATTCCGCACAAGTTCGTTGGCAAACTCGGCTTTGGCGCGCCCTTCAAGTGCGTCATTTGCAAAGTCGAGAAGCTGAATAAATAGGAGGACAAACCAATGAGAAACGGACTGCTGATTGACTACGAGTTCTGCACGGGCTGCCAGCGAGGTCGCGTGCCAGAAGGAGCATGGGTTCGAGGCTGGCACCTGGGGTATTCGCGTGCTGGACGAGGGACCGTGGGAGGTCGATGAGAAGACCATGAACTGGAACAAGATTCCCACGCCCACGACGTTGTGCGACCTGTGTGCCGAACGCGTGCAGAAGGGCAAGCTTCCAAGCTGCGTGCATCACTGCCTCGCGGCTGTCATGAAGTTTGGTCCTATCGATGAGCTCGTGAAAGAGATGGACAAGAAACCTAATCAGGTTATGTTCGTCCCCGGACCATACATCTGCAAATAGCATCGCACGCGGGGCCGGGTCTTGTACCCGGCCCCGTTGCATCACAGCAGCTGGCAATAGGGGCAATAGGGGGACAGACCCTTGTTTGTCACGCCGGCTGGCAATAGGGGGACAGACCCCTAATCACCGCGAGGGATTTCATAGGAGAGCAACCGAAGGGATGGATATGGCGTCTTTTAACGATTACGAGTACGTGTTTACGCCGCTCAAGGTTGGTAGGCAAGTGCTCAAGAACCGCATTATCTTTTCGCCCATGGTTTCTGATTACACGACCGCAAATGGCGAGCCGACGCAAGGCTACATTGACTTTGTCGAGGAGCAGGCCAAGACGGGCGCGGCGCTTATTACGCTTGGAGCGACGCCGGTCAACTGGGATACTGCCCCCGATTATCCTGCCGAGCTGAACGTCACCGAGGACACGCGCATCAACGGCCTGGTGCTGCTGTCCGAGGTTGCGCATCGCCACGGGGCCAAAATATCCGTTGAACTCGTTCATGCCGGCCGCGGCGTGCACCCCGAGCTCATCCAGAGCGAGTACGGACTTGCGCCAACGCCGCTGCCTATCCCGGGGCAGTACCCGTACCTCAAGGAGATGGAGTTCCGTGATATGGAGAACATTATCGCGGACTATGTCGACTGCGCGGTACGTCTTAAGAAGGCCCAGTTCGACGGCGTGAACATCCATGCTGCACACGGCAACCTGATCGCGGCATTCCTCTCGCCGCTCACCAACCACCGCAACGACAATTTTGGCGGCAGCTTCGAGAACCGTTGTCGTTTCCCGTTGATGCTGCTCAAGGCCGTTCGCGAAGCCGTCGGCGACGATTTCATCCTCGACATGCGCATCAGCGGCGACGAGATGGTTGATGGCGGCATGAAAGTCGAGGAGGTCATCGAGTTTCTCAAGCTTGCGCAGGAATATCTCGACATGGTCAACATCTCGGCTGGCCTCATCGTCGATTGGCGCGCGCAGTTCTTCACGATGCCGCCCTACTACCAGCCGCATTGCCTCAATAGGGAGCTGTCACGCAAGGTCAAGGAATGCAAGGAAATCACCATTCCCGTCTCCGTCGTCGGCTGCATCACCAACATTGACGAGGCCGAGGACATCATTGCGAGCGGGGCTGCCGATGCGTGCTACATCGCGCGTGCCCTGCTGGCCGACACCGAGATTCTCAAGAAGTCGTATCGCGGCGAGCCCGAGACGGTGCGACCCTGCCTGCGTTGCCATTCGTGTGCGGCGGGCGGCGGCAACCACATGTCGTGTGCCATTAACCCGCAGCTGGGACGCGGCTATCGTTACTGGGAGATCTTGCCAGCGGCCAAGAGCAAGAAGGTCGTCATCGTCGGTGGCGGTCCGGCTGGCATGATGGCGGCACAAACTGCAATCAGGCGTGGTCACGAGGTCGTGCTGTTCGAGAAGTCCGCATCGCTGGGCGGCGCGCTCAACGACATCAACAAGCTGCCGTTCAAGGGCGATTTGCTGAAGTATACGGAGTGGGATGTCAGGCAGACGATGGAGTGTGGCGCCGATGTGCGCCTCAACACCGAAGCGACCCCCGAGCTCATCATGGCCGAGAAGCCCGATGCACTCATCGTCGCGCTCGGTTCCATGCCGGTCAACCCGCCTGTTCCCGGTCTCGACCGTGACAACGTGTACGGTGTGCGCGATGTCGATTCCGGACGCAAGAAGGTGAGCGGCAAGGTTGTCGTCTGTGGTGGCGGCGCGAGCGGTTGCGAGTCCGCACTGGCGCTTGCCATGGAGGGCTGCGAGGTCACGCTCGTCGATCGCGTCCCGGTCGACGGGCTTGCCGCCGGCATGATTCATATCACGCGCGGCATGTTGATGGCGCTGCTTGAGGAGCATAACGTCCGCATTCTCGACGATCGTAATGTCGAGGCTATTGACGATGATGGCGTGCACGTGCAGGACAGGAATTGGCGCCGCGAGGTCATTCCCGCTGATTACGTGGTCAACGCCATGGGTATACGCCCCGTCGCGCCCGACCAGTTCCGCGAGCTCATCCCCGAAACGTACGTCGTGGGCGATTGCGCGGATATCGGCACCATCAAGAAGGCGAACCACAGCGGTTTCGATGCCGCGCTCGAAGTGTAAACGCGCCGGTGGCAATAAGGGGACAGACCCCCGTTTGTCGTACGTGGCAAGCGGGGGACAGACCCTCTCGCATCGCCGCAGGTGGCAATAAGGGGACAGACCCTCCATTGTCATTTCGAGCGGAGCGAGGCGGAGTCGAGAAATCTTGGCAATAAGGGGACAGACCCTGGAGAGGAACGATCGTGGACAAGATCATCATTGAACCTATCACCAGCATGAAGAACGCGTTTTCTGTCGCTGGCCAGAATGTTGTTATTACCGGCGGCAATCGCGGCCTGGGCCGCGGTATCGCGCAGGCGTTTGCCGAGTGCGGCGCCAACGTTGCGATTCTGTGCCGGAATGAGGCGTCTGGTAACGAGGCCGCCGAGCAGCTGCGCTTGCTCGGATCACGCGCCATCGCCGTAAAATGCGATGTGGGGGATTTCGATTCCGTGCTGAGGGCCAAAGAGGTCGTCGCTAGCGAGTTCGACCACATCGATACGCTCGTCAACAACGCGGGCATTGATGGCAAGCACGGCGTCTTCGACGATGCGCGTCTCGAGGAGTTCAAGCGTGTCATGAACGTCAATCTCGATGGCGTCGCTGCCATGATCCAGGTCTTCGGACAGTGGATGATGGACGAGGGCCGTGGCGGCGAGATCATCAACATCTCGTCGATTGGCGGCCAGGCCATTGGCGATCCGCGCTCGCATCCCATGCCTTCGTACAACGCCTCGAAGGCCGCACTCGATCACCTCACGCGTCACCTGGCGATCGTCATGGGCGACTACGGCATTCGCGTCAATTCGATTGCGCCTGGTCCCACGCACTCCGATCTCGATGCGGGCCTTCCGCCGTCGATCACGGAGTTCATCGACGTGACCATGCCGATGCACCGCTTTGGCGAACCGCTTGAGATTGGTGCGTTGGCCGTCTTCCTGTCATCACCGGCTGCGGCGCAGATTACAGGCGTTGTCGCCAATCATGATGGAGGCACCATGTGCGTCGGCCTGACGTTCTAATGGCAATAAGGGGACGGACCCTCCCGCATCACCGCAGGTGGCAATAAGGGG
>CABURF010000038.1 GCA_902493755.1 uncultured Coriobacteriia bacterium | reverse complement strand
TGGTGAGGGCGCGCATGCCGGCAATCATGGCTGGCGTTGCGTCGGTGTTACGCCACTCGAGGCTCTTGGCCTTCATCTCGGTACCACGCACTTCCTTGGAAGCCTTCTTGACGAGACTCATGAGACGACGATCGGCACGGCGGGGCTTGCCCGTCCCCTCGACATCGATATAGGAGATGCTGCCGGCACCTACGGCCTCAAGATTGATGATGAGCGAGCCGCGCAACTCGGAAGAATGCAGGTCGAGGAAGTTCTTCATGCCCTGTGCACCGGCACCGGAAGCACCGAGCGCGACAAACCACACTTCCTTGTCGAGCAGGTCGTTCTCGGTCATGGACACGACGGACTCGCGAATCTGGGCTGCACGCTGGCGCACGGCGTCATAGGCGCTCTCGGCTTCCTCCTCGAAGTAGCCACCGCCCTTCCAGCCGTAATCATCCTCGTCGCTCCAGGGATCAGCTCCGCCTGCATCGTAATCTTCGGCACCGTTCTTGTTCTTGCGATTGAACAGGCCGCCCACCTTATCGACTGCGTTGCGGAAGCGAGACTCGGGGATATTGATCTCAGTCGTCTGTCCGGCGGCCATGAAACTATCGAGGGCAGCGTCATCGGCAATCACGCTGCTGTCGGCCGCATCGGCAAAATCACCGGCGTCAATCACGGGCATCGCGCCCGAAAGCGCGGGGAACGAGCCGGTGAGCGATGGGAACGAAGAGGTGTTGGCAGCAGGAACGACCGTCTCGCCCGCTTGCTTATGGGCTGCGGAGTAGCTGCCCGTGCGCTGGCGCGGAGCGGGACGCGAGCTACGCTCGCTCGAGGCAGCCTCGTCCTTGGGCGCGAAGGGATCGTAATCGGGCGTGGCTTGCGGCGTGTCCTCGAAGGTGGAACTGACCGGTGCCTCCTGGCGATTATCGCCCAGATGGATATCGCGATTATGCGTGGCGCGCGTCGGCACAAACTGCTGCGTGACGTGACGTGCCGTCGGCTTCTTGCGCTGCGCCTTGGCTGTGGCGGGAATCACGGACTCGATTGCCGGAGCAACCTCGACAACCTCCTCCTCGACAGACATATCCTCGAAATCGGCCTGAGCCTCTTCGGAATCGACGACGGGAATGCTTTGCAACTCGGGGCGCGATGCACGGGCGGCAAGGCTCTCGTGCGCCATTTTGCGCTCCTCGCGCTCTTTGTCGTCCGACGAGCCAATGTTGGGAATGCGCGAAGTCAACTGCTGCTTGCGCGGGGTATCGGTCTTTTCCTCGGCGCTTGCCTCGGTCTGGACCTCGATACGCGTAAACAGGCCGCTGGCATCCGGACTCAGCTCGTCGAGCTGATCATCCGGAATATCAAGGTTAATGGCAGTTGCAACGGCCTCGACAATCTCTGCCGCCTGCTCCTCGTGCTGCTCGGCAGCGGCTTCCTCAGCCTGAGCCGTCTCGACGACCTCGGCCATCACGGCATCGACGACCTCTTCGGTCACCGGATGCTCGACATCGAAAATCTCCTTGGCCTCGGGTTCGGTCTCAACCTGTTGCACGCGTGCTCCGCCCGTAGCGGCAGGCGCATCGGCAAAGCGTGAACGATACGAGAGCACGGGGGCGTCCTCGTCCTGAGGCGCGACAACGGCCTTCTTCTCGAGGTCCTTGGCAGCCTTCTCCTTGGCGGCGGCATACCACGAAGGCACGGGACGTGCGACCTGCGGGCCCTCGTCGTGCGAACGCGTCGGTGTCTCGATGGGCGCGTAGACGGGGGCCGGAGCGGGCAGCTCCTCCTCGACTACCTCTTCTGCGGCAACCTCGACAGCCCGTGGCGCTTCCTCGGTCTGCGCCTCGACCTCGATGGGCTCCTTGCCAGATTGCGCGGTCTCTGCCGCAATCTCGGCCTCGAGCTCAAGTTCGGCCTCGTCATGATGCTCGTCGTCATTGCCCATGTACTCGGCAAAAATCACGGCATCGTCAAGGCGCTCGACCGGCTTCTTGTTTGCCTGGTCGATTTCCTCGTCAAGCGTAAAGTCGATATCGGGGACCTGCATATCGGAAATCGCGCCCGGCTTGGCCGGCACGACCTCGGCATCCTCCTGCTCGAACTCGACATCATCGAGCGAGAAGGCATCGGTCGAAACGGTGTCGAGATGCAGCTCCTCGGCAGCCGTATCGGCCAGGACATCGAGCTGCTCTTCCGGCGTGAGCGCGGGAAAAGCGACCGTCGCATCGGCACGCACGCCATCGTCGTCATAGGTGACCTCGACGCCCTCGGGGATGAGACCCTCGGCGTATGCCTCCTCGGCACTGTGCATGACAGGCTCATCGCCACCGGTGGAAGGCGCGAAGGAGTCGATCGGGCCCATCGTGCCATCGTCTTCCTCTTCCTCAACGAGCCCGAACCTGAAGGAGTGATCCCTCATGTAGCGCTCGCGCTCGTCGGGGTTGACGAGCAGACGGGCAACGGACAAGAGCACCGCGATGGACGACGCATTGTCATTGCCACCCGAAATGTAGGGCGTGAAGCGACTTGCAACGATGCAGGCAGCCGCAGCCAGCACGTAAACGCTCGCGATGAGCGAGATGACCCAGAGAACCGTGTCGATGACCTCGGGCCAGGGAAGCGGCAGCAACCTGATGAAGAGCACGGCAACGAGGCCGATCATGCTGTAGAAGATAATCTTGTGCAATAGTGGAGCGTGACCGATGATCTGAGGCGATGCCTCGGGTTGGGCACGCACGGTGTCGACATGCGCGGCGATGATGATCTTCTTGCGACGGCGCGAATCGTGGGCGACGCTCGCGGGAACGTACTTTGCCACGACGTTTTGCGAAACGCCGCTGGCGCGCATCTTGGAGAGAATGGGATTGTTGTTGTTCTCGGTGAAGTAAATGAAGAGGCCGGCAGCCACGAGGATAAGGCCGATGATGAACATGCTGAGCGAGATGCCGGGCACGAAAATGCCAATGCCGGAGATGACCGTACCAAGGGCAGACGCAACGTACGCGAGAACGTAGGGCCAGCGTACGCCCGATGGTGTCGCAAACTCATCGACGCTCACGTCGAGACCGTCATCGGATAGCTCCTGGGCGATGTAGAGCGACGCCTGATGCTCTTCCTCCGTGCTGACTGGTCGCGGGCCAATCTGGTCGGCCAGTACATTTACATATTCCATGAGATCAGCCATGTGGCTCTCCTCCAGTTACTGCAAGTTCGTTAATTGGTCTATTTTATCGTAACTGTCTATGACTCCAAAAGACTACTGCAGGTGATAGCGCCCATCCATTTCGACAAGCGTGATGGGCACGCCAAACAGGTGACGCAGCTTCTGCGTCGTGAGGACCTCTTCCTTGGGACCATCGGCGACAATGTGCGCATCCTGCAGCATGACCACGCGCTCGAACTCCGGCATGATGTCGCCGACGTTATGCGTGATGACAAGAACCGTGTGGCCAGCCTTGGCCAGCGCGGACAGCGACTGGCGCATGTTCCAGGCACCCTCGGGGTCAAGGCCGAGCGTCGGCTCGTCGAAGATAAGCAACGCGGGACCGTTGATAAGCGCACGGGCGATGAGCGCACGACGCGCCTGACCCGTGGAAAGCGTGAGCATGTCACGCTCGGACAGCGACGGGATGCCAATCTCGCGAATGGCCTGGCGAGCCTGCTCGACCTGTTCGTCGGAAGCACCGATGTGGAAGGGCACGCCGACGCTTCCGAAGAAGCCGCCGAGCACGATGTCGAACACCGTGCGGTGCACCATCATGCGCTCCTGCACGTCGGTGGATACGAGACCGACCGTCTCGATGAGGGTCTCCTCGGAGGGGTCGGGTTGACCCATGAAGAGCACCGGCGGCGTCTCACGCCAGACCGGCTCGATTTCCTTGGTGAGCAGTTTGACGAGTGTCGACTTGCCCGAGCCATTGGGACCAAGCACGACGATGTGCTCTCCCTGGTTAATGACGAAGTCATCGACGTCGAGGATCACACGACCGTCCATCTTTACTTTTGCGTCATGGAGACGAAGCAGTTCCTGAGTCATGGTGGCTCCTTAACTATTTGCCCAATGCACGGGCGCGTTCCTTCTTTCTTCCAATCTTATCGAGCGTGCGCTTGCGCAGGCGGATCGATTTGGGAGTGATCTCGACGAGCTCGTCATCGGCAATATACTCGAGCGCTTCCTCGAGTGTAAACTTGACCGGAGGCGTGAGCATGATGGCCTTGTCAGCGCTCGACGCACGCTGGTTGCCGAGCTGCTTGGTCTTCGACACGTTTACGTCCATGTCGCCTTCCTTGGCGTTCTCGCCCACGATCATACCCTCGTAGCACTCGTCACCAGGCTCGACGTAGAGCGTACCACGCTGCTGCAGCGTATCGAGCGCATAGGCAACGGCCTTGTCGGAATGCATGGCGACCATGGCGCCGTTCTTGCGCATGCCCAGCTCGCCGCGCATAGGGCCGTACTCGGCGAAACGATGGCTGAAGATGGCCTCGCCGTGACTTGCGTTGAGAATCTTGGTGCGCAGGCCCATAATGCCGCGCGTCGGGATCTTGAAGGAAAGCACCGTCTGGTCTTGATGCGTGGTCATGTTGGTCATCTCGCCACCAGCTGTGCCAAAGAGCTCGATGATCTTGCCAGAGTACTCCTCGGGAGTCTCGACCGACGCATCCTCGATGGGCTCCATCTTCACGCCATCAATCGTCTTGTAGAGCACGCGCGGACGCCCAACCTGGAACTCATAGCCCTCCCGGCGCATGGTCTCCATGAGCACGGAGAGATGCAGGATGCCACGACCGGCGACTTCGATGCCGCTTTTGTCCTCGAGCTCCTCGATGCGCATCGAAATGTTGGCCTCGCCCTCGCGCATAAGGCGCTCCTTGAGCTGGCGGCCACCAACGATGTCGCCCTCTTTGCCCACGAGCGGGCTCGAGGACGCCTCGAAGATGACCGAGAGCGTCGGCTCCTCGACCTCGATGGGCTCCATTTCGACGGGGTTCTCGATGTCGGTCACCACGTCGCCCACGTCAGCGTCATCCACGCCGACGATGGCGATGATGTCACCCGCCACCGCATTTTGCGCTTCCTCGCGGCCAAGAGCCTCAAAGGTATAAAGGTGCTTGATGGTGGTTTCATAGCGATCGGTACCATTGTTCTTGAGGACAAGCACCTGCTGACCGGCTTCAATGGAGCCAGAGAACAGGCGTCCCGTGCCGATGCGCCCCACGTACTCAGAATGGTCGACCGTGCAGATTTGCATGGCAACGGGACCGTCCGGATCGACGTCGGGTGCCGGAATGTGTTCGAGGATGGTATCGAGCAGCGGCAGCATATCCATGTTGTCATCGTCCGGATCGAGACGTGCATAGCCGTTCATTGCGCTTGCATAGACAGTCGTGAAATCGAGCTGCTCATCGCTTGCGCCCAGTTCGAGCATGAGCTCGAAGACCTCGTCGAGGACTTCGTCGGGACGTGCACCCGGACGATCGATCTTATTGATGACAACGATGGGCACCAGATTGAGGCTAAGGGCATGTTTGAGAACGAAGCGCGTCTGCGGCATGGGACCCTCGAAAGCGTCGACCAGCAGCAAGACGCCATCGGCCATCTTGAGCACACGCTCGACCTCGCCACCGAAGTCGGCGTGGCCCGGCGTGTCAATGACATTGATCTTCACATCTTTGTAGCGGATGGAGACGTTCTTGGAGAGAATCGTGATGCCACGCTCGCGTTCCTGATCGTTAGAGTCCAGAACACGCTCCTCGACCTGCTGGTTCTCGCGGAAGATGCCGGCGGCCTGCAACAAACGATCGACAAGAGTGGTCTTGCCGTGATCGACGTGCGCAATGATGGCAATGTTACGGATGTTTTCTTGAAGCATGTGCGTTATCCCGTTGTCAGCTGTATTTCGTACAGCCTTGCAGGATACCACGCTTGATGCGCTCGCGCAGCATTTCATTATGGGAATGGAGGGACTGGGCGACGGGCGACTGGAGGCTTGCTCTCGCACCCGACCCACGTCTCGCGCGATGCCGCTGCGGAACTCACGCGCATAGCCCGCGCGCTCAGACAGTCCTCGCAAAACCGCATCGCACTCGTCGTACGTCTGCTCGAGATGCCTCCAGTCGCCCGTCGCCCAGTCGCAGCGCATTATCCGAAGAGAAGCTCTTCCTCGCCTGCAGGCATGGGGTCACTCACCTCGATGTGACCATCCTCATCGCGGCGGTAGAGCATGAAACCGCTCCAGGCGCAGTCCATACCGCGCTCGCCAAACTCGAAGAGCAGCGCCGGCTGACCGGAATCGGTCTCGTCTTCCTGAACGAAGCCCTGGGTGAGCAACGCATAGCGCGTGCAGTCCTTGCCATAGGAACGCACCTGCTCACGAGCAGCACGATAGCAGCCATCAGGCGTGTCGTCCTCGAAGGTTAAGAGCTCGTCATCGCAATCCACCGCAAGCATGACGGGAACGTCATCATGCACGTCGAGCATGTCAATCGCTGTCTGAATGAGCGCAATCGAAAGCTGATCGAGCTCTGGCGAAATCTGCGGCATGGTCATGTGCCTCCTTATTCGACGGGCGTGGTGGGCGGGACTGGGACAAGGGGACAGGTCATTTGTCCCAGTCCCCTAGATGACGACATGAGGGCTGCCACGTCTTTCCTCATCTCATTCGTTTCTTTCGCGCAGCGCGACGAGCACCTCGACAAGCTGCTGCTCATCGAGAATGGGCTCGGGCAATACGAGCCCGCGCTGTGTCAATTCTAGGGCAAACTTCGTAGCGCGGGGCACGTCAAGGTTGATGCGGCGCAGCTCGGTGGCGTTTTGCGCCGTGAACAGCTCGGCGGGTGTTCCCTGCATGTGCAGCACGCCATGATCGAGCACGATGATGCGCGAGCAGAGCTCGGCGACATCATCCATCGAATGCGAGACGAGCACGATGGTGAGACCCCGATCGTTGAGGTCGCGCAGGTAACTGCGAATCTCATCCACCGTCGCCGGGTCCATACCAGCAGCAGGCTCGTCGAGCACGAGCACGCTCGGCTCCATCGCGAGTATGCCGGCAAGTGCCACGCGGCGCTGCTGACCACCCGAAAGGTCGAAGGGACTTCGTTGCGCGATGGCGTCGTAATCCAACCCCACGTGCTCGAGCGCCTCTCGCACGCGTCGATTAACCTCGTCATCAGATAACCCCAAGTTGCGGGGGCCGAAAGCGACGTCCTCGGCAACCGTGTTGGCAAAAAGCTGCGTCTCGGGATATTGGAAAGCCAAGCCGACCTTCGTGCGCACTTCGCGACGCAGCTTGCGCTCGCGCGTGTCGAGGCCATCCACGAGCACGCAACCAGATGTGGGGACGAGCAGGGCGTTCATGAGCTGCACGAGCGTCGACTTACCCGAGCCAGTGTGACCAATGATGCCCAGGAACTCGCCATCCTCCACGACGAAATCGATGCTCTGGAGGGCGTCACGCTCGTCATCGTAGGAAAAGCTCACCTGTTCGAAAGCAATTGGCACAGCTCCTCCTCCAGCTTTTCCTCGGAAAGCCCCATCCCGACCTCGATGCCTCGCGCGCGTAGGTCCTCCGCAAGCTGAATCGAGAACGGCAGCTCGAGACGCAACGCACGCAGCGCAGCAGCATCGGTGAAGACCTCATCGGGCATACCCTCGAGTGCGATGCGTCCGCGATCGAGCACGACGACTTTATCGGCATTGAGCGCGTCCTCCATGAAGTGCGTGATGAGCACGACGGTCATTCCATCGGCATTGAGCTCGTGGGCCACGCGTGTGATGCCGCGCCTGCCACGCGCGTCGAGCATGGCGCCTGGCTCATCGAGGATGAGAATCTGCGGACGCATGGCCAGCACGCCAGCTATGGCAATGCGCTGCTTTTGGCCACCGGATAAGCTCTCGATTTCATCAAGCGCATGATCTTGCATGGCAACGGTCGCGAGTGCCTCTTCGACACGCGTGCGAATCTCATCGGGCGCAAGGCCAAGATTTTCCGGGCCGAAGGCGACATCATCGCGCACGACGGAGGCGACAGCCTGGTTGTCGGGATTCTGGAACACCATGCCCGCGCTCTCGCGGATGGCAGAGACACTGTGCTCATCACGCGTGTCGAGGCCGCCTACCGTGACACGCCCGCTCGTGGGCGTGAGCAACGCATTAATGTGCTTGGCCAGCGTCGACTTGCCCGATCCGTTGGCACCGAGTACGGCGACG
>CABURF010000037.1 GCA_902493755.1 uncultured Coriobacteriia bacterium | reverse complement strand
TGAACTCCCCGAACTTGAGCACGTCGGAATCGACCATGAAGTCGATGAACTCCTGCTTGTAAGCTTCCATAACTCCTCATTTCCTTTCAAGTGGGGCAGGGACTGGGACAAATGACTTGTCTCCTTGTCCCAGTCAGGTATGAGACAGCGTGCTAGGCACGTCGTCTCAGAACGAGAGGTCCTCGATGCGGCGCATGGCTTCCTTGGTGGCCTCGGCATCGCCGAAGGCCGTGAAGCGGATGTAGCCCTCGCCAGCCGGTCCGAAGCCCGCGCCCGGTGTGGTGATGACGCCGCAGCGCTCGAGCAGGATATCGAAGAACTCCCACGAGCCGATGCCTCCAGGGGTACGACACCACACATACGGGCTGTTCACGGCACCGTACACTTCGTATCCGCAGGCTTCGAGCGCATTCTTGATGACGCGGGCGTTTTGCTGGTAATAGGCAATCGTCTGCATGACCTGCTGCTTGCCCTCGGGCGTGTAAATGGCTGCCGCACCTTTCTGGATGACGTAGCTCGCGCCGTTGAACTTGGTCGTCTGGCGGCGGTTCCACATGGCGTTGAGGTTCTGGCCATCGCGTTCGAGCGCTTTCGGCACCACGGTGTAGCCGCAGCGCGCGCCCGTGAAACCGGCCGTTTTGGAGAACGAACGAAACTCGATGGCGCAGGTCTTGGCACCCTCGACCTCGAAAATGGAGTGCGGCACGTCCTCCTCGACGATGAAGCGCTCGTAGGCGGCATCGAAGAGGATGACGGAGTCGTGCTCGTTGGCGTAGTCGACCCAGGCCTTGAGTTGGTCGTAGGTGAGTACGGTGCCCGTAGGGTTGTTGGGAGAGCACAGGTAGATGAGGTCGACCGGGGTTTCGGGCAGCGCTGGGCAAAAATCGTTTTCCGCGGTCGTGGGCATGTAGACGATGTCCGTCCAGCCCTCCGTCGTTTCGTCGTAGTAGCCCGCGCGGCCGGCCATGGCGTTGGTGTCGACATAGACGGGGTAGACCGGGTCGCATACGGCAACGCGATTGTCGATGGCGAAGATGTCGCCGATGTTGCCGCAGTCGCTCTTGGCGCCGTCAGAGACGAAGATCTCGTCGGCGGTGATGTTCACGCCGCGGGCTGCAAAGTCGTGCTCGACGATGGCCTCGCGTAGGAAATCGTAGCCCTGTTCGGGGCCATAGCCATGGAAGGTCTCCACATGGGCGAGGTCGTCAACAGCGGCGTGCATGGCCTCGACGACAGCGGGTGCGAGCGGACGCGTTACGTCGCCAATGCCCATTTTGATGAGTTTGACATCCGGATGGGTTGCGGAGAAGTCGGCCGTACGATGGGCAATCTCGCTGAAGAGGTAGCTGCCGGGAAGTTTTTGGTAGTTTTCGTTGACTGTGGCCACAAGGGGTCCTTTCATATGGGAGCAAATCGTAATCCGTAAGTGTACAACGAGAAGCAGCCATGATTGTGGCAGAATAGGCGCCATGAAAAAGCCCATCACATACATGCTCGCTGCTGTGCTTGCGGGCGCCTGCGCACTCGCGGGCTGTGCGCCGGGGGCTGAAGCGCCAGTTGCGTCATCGGCAACGAGTGCCGCATCAGCGACGATTGGCAACAAGGCAGCGCAGGCGGTCGGCGTCGTCGAGGCGCAGCTCGAGCAGCTGGATCTCGTGGAGGACATGCGTCCGGCATTCGATCACGGCGAGAAGGGCCGGGAGTACCAGCGCTACATCGTCTTGCATGACACCGAGAGCGAGGCCGATGCCGCGAGCATCGTCGAGTACTGGGACCAGGCAGGTACGGGTGTGGCAGCGCACTTCATCGTCAACCGTGACGGTAGCATTGTGCAGTGCGTGCCGCTCGACCGCATCGCGCACCATGCCGGCTTCGGCGATGCCGGTCACAACGAGCTCTACGGCGTTATGGACGAGTCACGCGACGATAAGGTGGGGACGGTCCCCATCGGCAGCGATATGGCCGATTACGGGATGAATTCGTATTCGGTTGGCATCGAGATGGCGCATGTGGGTGGACAGGATTATCCCGAGGCGCAGCTCGACGCCGTGGATGCGCTCATCGCCTACATCAATAGCTACTACGGCTTCGAGAGCCGCATCATCGATCACAAGGGATGGCGCACGGGCAATTCGGATACGAGCCCGGAGTTTGCGGCATATCTGGCCAACTATCGAGCTAAGGGTACACATTTGTAGGGAGCGGCCCTCGCTGGCCTCATTCGCGGATGAGACACCTGGGTCCGGAGCCGATGAGGTCTTCGCGCCCGGCCTTGAGAAGCGCCTCTTTCACGAGCTTGCGGTTCTTGGGGTTGCGGTACTGGATGAGCGCGCGCTGCATGGCCTTTTCGTGCGGTGTTTTCGCAACGTAGACGGGCTCCATCGTGCGCGGGTCGAGTCCCGTGTAGTACATGCAGGTCGAGATCGTCGAGGGCGTGGGATAGAAGTCCTGGACCTGCTCGGGGTTATAGCCCATGTCACGTACGAATTCGGCAAGTTCGACGGCATCGGCGAGTGTCGCGCCGGGATGCGAGGACATGAGATAGGCAACCAGATACTGTTTGAGTCCGGCTTTCTTGGTCGCCTGCTTGAACGCGGTGGCAAAGCGCTTGAAGACGCTGATGGGTGGCTTGCCCATGGTTGCGAGCACCGCATCTGACGCATGCTCGGGAGCGACGCGGAGTTGACCGCTCACATGGTATTTCACGAGCTCGCGTAGAAAGCTCGGATCATCGTCGAGCATCATGTAATCAAAGCGCAACCCGCTGCGTATAAACACCTTCTTGACATTGGGTAAAGCGCGCAGTTTGCGTAACAGGGCGAGATAGTCCTCGTGCGTGACACGTAGGTTCTTGCATGGCTTTGGCGACAGGCAGCGCCTGCCCACGCAGGCTCCGCTCTTGAGCTGCTTGTTGCAGGCGGGTACGCGGAAGTTTGCCGTAGGGCCGCCGACGTCGTGAATGTAGCCTTTGAAGGCGGGGTCTTCGGTCATGAGACGCGCCTCGCCGAGGATGGACTCGTGGCTACGTGCCTGGATAATGCGACCCTGGTGAAAGTTGAGTGAACAGAAGGAGCAATCGCCAAGGCAGCCGCGGTTGCTTGTGATCGAGAAGCGCACTTCGGCAAGGGCGGGAACGCCAGTTGTGTACGAGGGATGCGCATCACGGGCGTAGGGCAGTGCGTAGACGCTGTCCATTTCGGGCATGGAAAGTGGTTTTGACGGCGGGTTCTGCACGACAAAGACATTGTGCGGGTATTCCTCGACAAGAATGTGTGCAGAGAAGGGGTCAAGGTTCTCGTACTGTTTCGCGAAACTCGTTGCGTATTTGCTCGAGTCCTGCTGCATCTCCTCGAAGCACGGTAAAATAACGGCATCGTCAGGAAGGTGATCGAGTGAGCGTGCCTTGTAGACGGTACCGTCAATGAAGCTCAGATCATGCACCGATAAGCCGCTGGCCAGGGCATCTGCTATCTCGATGATGGAGCGCTCGCCCATGCCATACGAGATGAGATCAGCTCCCGAATCGAGCAAGATGGAACGTTTGAGGTTATCCGACCAGTAATCGTAATGCGCGAGACGGCGCAGGCTCGCCTCGATGCCGCCGAGGATGATGGGCGTTTTCTTATACGTGCGGCGAATGAGGTTGCCGTAGACAACGCAGGCGTGATCGGGACGTAGGCCGGCTTCACCACCGGGCGAGTATGCGTCCAAGCGGCGACGCTTCTTGGCGACCGTATAGTGGTTGACCATGGAATCCATGTTGCCGGCAGAGACGAGGAAACCAAGCCTTGGTTTTCCAAGAATGGTAACGGAGGACGGGTCGCGCCAGTTGGGCTGGGCGATAATGCCGATGCGAAAACCGTGAGATTCGAGCAGGCGAGTGATGATTGCGGCACCGAAGGAAGGGTGATCAACGTAGGCATCGCCGCTCACGTAGACGAAGTCAAGCTCGTCCCAACCGCGCTCGCGCATGTCGGCGCGGGTCATGGGCAAAAAGTTGCTTGCCACAATGGCTACTCTTCGTCTTCGGGAAGCTCGAATGCGATGAAGTCGATGAAATCGTACTGCTCGTAGCGCTTGTTGATTGCCTTGATCGCGTCAGCGCGTGTTGCGAGCTTGTCGAGTATCTCGCGGCGGCGGCGAAACGCCAGGCGTCCGAGCGTGCCGTATTCCTCGCGCAGCGCATCGTATTCCTTGACATAGGACATGACGTCGTCCTGGTACTCGGCGATGATTTCGTCGTTCGTCTCTTCCTGATCGCCCGCCTTGGCGTCTTGAGCAGCTGCCATGAGCTCCGCGTGTTGACGCGTGAGGTAGTTGATATCGGCGAGGCGCTGACGTAGCTCGGCCTCGAACTTGTCGAGCTGGGCGGCCTTGGAACGCGTGAAAGGCGTCATCGTGCTTGTGAAGCGTGCCCAGAACGACTCCATGAGCTGCTGGAGGGCAGTGACCTTCTTCACGAAATCCTTGCCGAGCAGACCGACCTCGCGACGAATGTTCTCGTGTTTGACCTGGTCGAAGACCTGGAGCGCTGCAAGCTCGCCGGCAAATTGGCGACCAAGCAACTCCTCGCGCTCGGTAACGTGCTCGGGGTCGTAGGTACCCGAACCTTCGGATGCGTAGGGCTTGTTTCCGATGACGGAGATTTCATCGCCGACCTCCTTGACGAGGTCGAGGAATTCGAGGATGCGTACGACGGTGTCGTCCACGCTCTCCTTGCGGCGACGGAGGGACTCGGGCAGCGATTTGTAGGCGTAGCGCTCGGCGGCCGTCATTTCGGGCCGTGGCGGGGCGTACTTTCCACCTTTCCGCTGCTCTGTGGGCATCTCATCTCCTTTGCACATGGGGTCAGTCTATTCTACGCCCCAAGACGCTTGTCGGTAAATGGGGTTTTCGGGCAAACGTGCCTGGCTCTCTGTCTCAAAAATGAGCCAAATAACGAAGTTTGACGAGCTTATGAGCCAGTGCGCCTGGCACGCTGGCCCGTGGTGCTGATGTAGGTGCCGAGTAGACCCGCGAGAATGCCGATGATCGCGCCGGCAAGCACGTCGGTGGGAAAGTGCACGAAGAGGTAGAGGCGCGAGAACGCGATGGCGACAGCCATGATCCAGGCGGCGATCTTCCAGCCGCGGGCGATGGGTGCACGCGTGATCACGGTGGCGGCGAGGAACGAGGAGAGCGTATGGCCCGAGGGAAACGAGAAACTGGCCGGAGCCGCGATGAGGAGCGCATAGCTGGAATCAATCATGAAGGGGCGGGGACGGGCGACGAGGTTCTTGACGCCAAACTCGCAGATGGCCCAGGTGACGGCCAGGGTTACGAGCAGCGTGACACCCCAACGGCGTGTCTTGGGAAAGATGAACAACAAGATGCCTGCTATGATCCAAATCAGGCCATGGTCGCCGCACGCGGTGACGACGGGCATGAGCGCATCGAGAAGCGGGCAGCCGAGCAAGTCCTGGATGCCGTAGAGTATGGCGAAGTCCATGTGGGTCCTTTCGGGATGATTGCTGGCATTGTGCCATATGGATACGGGGATTGAAATGGCATGTCTGGGGCGGGGCGCGGGGGACGTGCGGCCGAGGCTCAGAAACCCATTCGCCTCGGTCGCACGTCCCCCGCGCCTCGTCTCGGTCGTGCATTCTCCGAGGCTCTGGCATGCATGCATTCCGAAAGGACGCAGGATGGAGGGGAAGGAGAGTGGTAGTATGGGCGGCATCTATCGTCGCAGACTAGGAGCGCCCATGTACATCTCCGACTCATACCTCGAAGAGCTCATCAGCGAGGATGTCCCGAGCATCGACTTGACCACGCATGTCTTGGGCATCGGCGGCCGTCGAGGCTGCATCGAGTACTTCACGCGTGACGCGGGCGTGCTGTGCGGCACCGAGGAAGCCGAGCGCATCTATCACATGCTGGGCGCCGAGCGTATTGAAATCCAGCCGTCGGGTGCCCAACTTGCGCCCGGTGACGTTTTCATGCGCGTCTGGGGGCGAGCGGAAGTCCTGCACATGGGCTGGAAGTGTTGTCTTAACATCTTCGAGTACTACAGTGCGCTGGCGACCAAGACGCGTGTCATGGTTGAAGCGGTGCATGCCGAGAATCCCCATTGTGAGGTGCTAACGACGCGCAAGCGCATGTCGGGCACCAAACCGCTTGATACGAAGGCAACGCTTGTGGGCGGTTCCTTTCCGCATCGTCTCGGACTTTCCGAGACCGTGCTTATATTTGCGCAGCATATTGCATTTTACGAGGGCGGCATTGATACCCTCATCGCCGACATTCCCGAGCTCAAGGCGCGCTGCTGCGAGAAGAAGCTCTTTGTCGAGGCCGCTGCGTCCGATGCCGTGCGCTTTGTCGAGGCAGGTGTTGATGGCGTTCAGCTCGATAAAGTTCCCGCAGGCGAGCTTGCGCAGCTCGTGAGCACCCTCAAGGACATCAATCCCCAAGTCACGGTTATCGCAGCTGGTGGCGTCAACATGGAGAACGCCCGTGCATACGCGGCGAGTGGCGTCGATGGCATCGCAACGACCTGCCTGCACTTTGCCAAGCCGCTCGATATGAGCGCCCGCATGGTGGCGGATGCATAACATGTCGGTGGCCGCCACGGTTTCCGAGAAGGCGCATGCGGCACTCGAGCGCTTGCTTGTCGCGCACGAGGCCTATTATGACGTCGAGCGTGACTATTCGTTTGCGGGACGCGATTTTGCGGGATATGCCGAACTGCATTCGAGCGCGTCGCAATACGTGCTGGTGAAGCGCGCCAAACTCTGGGAAGCCAATTCCCACGAATATCTGTTCTTCATGCTTACGGCTCATCTGGATGCCGAGATGTTCGATGAGCTCGTGGCGTTCATGAAAAAGGAAGCTATCGCCAAGGTCACGCTTGGGCCAGATCACATGAACTCGTTTCTCTCGCTCATCATCATTGCCGATTCCGTTGACGCGGGCCTTGCGCGTCATGTACGAAGGACACGCTTTCGAAAGAGCTTCATGTTTGGCCTCAAGGGTTGGGCTGACCTGCGCGTATGCGTTGTCTGTTTGGGCGAAGAGACGGTGTATGCCAACGCGATGGGGATTGATATGGTGCCCACGCTCGAGGCGAACGCCTTTTAGCCGACACATCCCTGTCATCTCGACTGAAGCGGCCGCTCGGCCGTGGAATGGAGAGATCTTCTGCGTCCAACACGATGGCGAGATTTTTCGACTGCGCCGCCTTCGGCGGCTTCGCTCGAAATGACAAGCCGGCGCCATGCCATGCGCTTCGCTCGAAATGGCGGGGGGAGGGGCCCGTTTTCGCAGGTTCTCATAAGAATTAGCAACGGTTAAATTTTTCTTCCATATATCGTCAAAAGTACTAAAATCCCTGCATCAACGAATAGACGAGAGGTGAGTTTCGATGAATGCAATGCTGGTTCTGTTGGTCTCCATAGCGGTCTTGGTGCTGGGCTACATCTTTTATGGCGGGTGGCTTGCCAAGCAATGGGGCGTCAAGGCCGATCGCATCACGCCTGCTCACGAGCTTGAGGATGGACGTGATTATGTTCCCGCTCCGCCATACGTCGTACTTGGTCATCATTTCTCGTCGATTGCCGGTGCCGGTCCCATCAACGGCCCCATCCAGGCTGCCATCTTTGGTTGGGTACCCGTACTGCTGTGGGTGCTCATCGGCGGCATCTTCATTGGCGCCATGCACGATTTTGGCGCGCTGTTCGCATCGCTTAGACACAAGGGGCAGACATCCAGGAAAACGTCGATGGCATGGCCAAGAAGCTTTTCTGCATCTTCGCATATCTCACGCTCATCCTCGTGGTCGCGGCTTTCGCGTCTATCGTTGCCAGCACGTTTGCCGTTGCCCCGGTTCCAGCTGACGCCGCCAAGGCGGCCACCATTGAGGTGACGAATCTCGCCAACACTCGCACCGCCATGATTTCGATGCTGTTCATCATCGTTGCGGTTATTTTTGGCCTGGCCACACGCGGACGAAAGATTCCCACCGCCATCAATGTGGTTTCGGCTCTTATCATCATTATTCTCGTCGTTGCGCTGGGCTTTCTCTTTCCAGTCATCGCGCTTGACAACACCACGTGGATGATCATCATCGGCGTCTACATCCTGCTTGCCTCGGTCGCACCCGTCTGGATCTTGCTGCAGCCGCGCGATTACCTTTCGAGCTACCTGCTCTATGGCATGATCGTGCTTGCGCTCATCGGCATCGTGGGGTCGGGCATCATGGGAGGCTCGACCGACCTGTCGATTCCTGCATTCACCGGTTTCACCGTCGCTGCTGGCA
>CABURF010000036.1 GCA_902493755.1 uncultured Coriobacteriia bacterium | reverse complement strand
TCTGCATTCATCTGCTTGATGCCGTCGAGAATCGACGCACGGCTCTGCGGGTCGACGGCGACCGTGGGTTCGTCGAAAAAGACGAGTTCGGGCTTGTGGGCGATGCCGCAGGCGATGTTCAGGCGCCTGAGCAGGCCACCGGAGAGCTTCTTGGGACGGGATTTCTCGTAGTCCTCGAGACCGACGAATTCGATGGCCTCGCGCACGAGCTTCCTGCGCATCGCGCTGTCGCTCACGTATAGCCCGCAGAAGTAGTCGATGTTCTCGCGCACGCTGAGTTCCTCGAATACGGCGACGTTTTGCGGGACGATGCCGATCTTTCGCTTCAGCTCGTAACTCGACTGTGTCATGGGCTGCCCGAACAGGCAAATCTCCCCACGATCGTAGGTAAGCAACTGGAGTATGCAGTTGATGGCGGTGGTCTTGCCGCTGCCGTTTGGCCCGAGCAGTCCGAATATCTCGCCGCGCTCGATTTTCATGGTGAAGTGGTCGAGGGCGATCATGCCGCCATAGCGCTTGACCAGATCGACTACCGAAACGATGTCTTGCATGTTCTTCTCCCGACATGTCCGAGGGGTCCGAATGCTTTCATTTAATCTTCTTAGGCGCACGGAGTAAACATGACATTTGTCATAGGTTTGCAAATGTCCCGCTCAGGGGCATGTGCGGGAGCTGTGTGGGGTGGCATGACGAGGGGAGCGGTATAATCGTGCTCATGGAAGAATACGTCGACGAAATCATCTTGATGGCCGCTTGCGTGGTCGTATCGCTTCTCGTTGCCGATGCGAATCTTGTCGTTGTCGGGCTCTTGCTTTCCGTTGCGCTCGTGAGTATATGCAGCATGGCTGCGGCCTTGTATCGAAATGTGGCCCAGGTCGTTTTCCTCGTCTGCACGATTGTTCTTCCTCCCGCGTTTTTCTTCCTGCCGGTTTGCGCGTATGTCATGTTGCATGAGCGTGTGTGGTCGTTGCGTGTCGTATGGGCTGCGCCGCTCGCGGTTGCGTTCTGCCTTGGCTTGGTGTCGCCTGTCGGATGTACGGCAAGCCTGCTCGTCTGTGCTGCCGCCGTGCTACTCGGCGTCAAGGATGCGCGCGCGCGTGCGGGATATGCGGGCATGCAGTTCGCTTTTGACGATTTGCGCGAGCGTAACCTCAAGTTGCTTGCCGATCGTGATGCACAGCTGACAGGCAAGGAAGCTGCCGGTACCGAAGCAGCTGCGCGGGATGCGCGATTGGAGGCGACGGGGCCGTTCGGCAATCTCACGGAGCGCGAATATGCCATCGCCAAGCTCGTTGCCGAGGGTATGGACAACCGTGATATCGCGACGAGTCTCTTCTTGTCCGAAGGCACGGTGCGCAACCACATCAGCTCGATTCTCGGCAAGCTCGAGCTGAGCAACCGCACGCAAATTGCCATCATGTACTACAAGGGCTAGTGGGACAAATGACCTGTCCATTTGTCCCACTTCGATTTCGACAGGAGCGGCAATGGGGTTTCTAGAGGCGGTTGAGAAGAGAATCGACGAGAAACGGGCGAAGTGGGATGCCCAGGGGCCATCGGACTTCGACGCGTGGGATAGCGCCGAGCTCGAGTACATGGAGGATGCGCGCGACGAGCTCATGCACGGCATCGAGCCAGAGGCCGTGTACGAGAGGCTCAAGGCCGAGCTTCCCGAGCTTGAGGACCGGGTCGCGGGCGAGGAGGCGTGCTACACCTTCGATTGGTACGACGACCACCATTACGAGAAGGTCTTCTCTGGCCGCCTTAAGGCCTGCCGTGTCCTCTTGGAGCTTTACGAGAAGGGGCGCTAGCCCTCATCATCTTGCTCGCCATCGGTCGTGACGGGCGTGCGCCCGTTTCGCTGCGCGCGAAACTCCTCGACGAATCCCGCAGAGAAGATGCCCGCCGGTATGGCGACGATGGCGATCGAGAGAACCATGACGACAAAACCGATGACCCTCCCCAGGGCGGTAATGGGAACGAGGTCTCCGTAGCCGGTGGTCGTGATCGTTGTCATGGCCCAGTATATGCCGGTTAGGATGCTGTCGAAAGCTTCGGGCTGTACGGCGTGCTCCGCTTCGTACATGAGCACGCTTGCGGCGATCGTAAGCAATGCGAGCACCATGAAAGCGGCGATGATCTCCTGGCGACGATTCCTGATGACAGCGCCGATGGTGCGCAAGCCGCGCATGTAACGCGAGATCTTGAAGAGACGGATGAGGCGGATGATGCTGATCGCATCTCGTATCGCGGGCGACATCGGCACGAAGAACATGATCCATGCCGGGACGAAGGACAAGAGGTCGACGATGCCCATGGGAGACACCATGTAACGCAGGCGCGCCTTTGGTGGCGAGAGACGGGGGCGCACCTTGTCGGCTATCCAGATGCGTGCCGCGTACTCGCAGGCGAACACGCATGACGAGATGATGCTGAGCACGAGGATGGGGCCATCGAAGGCGGAAGACAGCCAGTCGCTCGGAATGCACACGAGGATGGCGTTTGCGACGATACAGACGTAGATGACGCCACAGGCTACCTTGCCACCCGTCGATGCTTTGGCTGGATACTCGAGTGCGAGGAAGAGCCATTGCTTGAGGCGGCCCTCCTCTCGCCTGCTAGACGTGTCGCTCATATGTCGTCCTTTCGAGGTGTGGCATCCTCTCCCGGCTCATCTGGCGCTGGACCTTTGATGCGCTTGAGCGCAAACGAGGCAAGGAGCGGCATGAGGAAGACGGTGAGCCCTCCGGCAGCGACGAGAAGCGAGGCAATATCCGCGGACATTGCGCCTGCGCCTGTTGCGATATTCGTGATGGCGACGATGAGAGGGAGAGCCGTCGTGCAGTAGAGTGCAACCGTCGCACGGCTATGACCGTCCATGTCGCGCGTTTCGGGCGAAATGCGCAAGGCGACGTATATGGGCAATGCGCGCACGGCCAGCAGCGCGACGATGAACAAGACAAGCAGCAATGGATATTCGGCCACGGCCATGGGGTTGATGGCCATGCCGCTCACGACGAAGAACAGGGGAATGAAGAATCCGTAGCCGATGCCGTTGAGCTTATGCTCGAGTCCCCGGTCGCCACCGGGAAGCAGGAAGCGCAGCACGAAGCCCGCGGCGAAGGCGCCGAGCACGATGTCGAGGTCAAACAGGGCCGACACCATGACGAGACCGACAAGCAGCACCATGACGGAGCGAACGGTAATCTGGGCATTTGTATCCCGGTTTCTTTCGAAGAACCTGGGAAGATGCATACCGTTTTCCCAGATACGCTTGGGAATCAGCGCCGCAGCAACGGCAATCAACGCAAATGCGGCAAGGATCGCCAAGGTCACCCAGGTCTTGTGCGTTGACAGGATGAGGGCGATGACGATGATCGGGCCAATCTCGCCCCAGGTTCCGTATGCGAAGATGGATTTGCCGATGCGCGTGCCCACGAGGCCACGCTCGTGCAGGATGGGAACGAGCGTGCCAAACGCCGTGGTGGTGAGGGCGATGGCGGCGGCGAGCCATCCGATTTGGTTCGATTGGAAGTCAGGGGTGGCGATGCAGATTACCATCGCAATGGCCAGGGTAACAAACCAAGTAAACAGTCCATGACGACCCTGCTTGCCCGTCAATTCCTGCGGGTTTATCTCATAGCCTGCGAGGAGGAACAGGAACCCGAGGCCGAGGTCGGAGACAAGCGTGATTGCCGCATCGGGCTGCGCAATGGCAAACACGTGGGGGCCGATTAGCATGCCCGCGATGAGAAGAAGGACGGTTTCGGGGACCATCCGGTTGGGGACGAGAGCCGAGAGAATCGGGGCGAGGAGCGCGACCACGACTATGCAGAATAGCGATACAAGGTCTGCTTCCAAGGTGAGCGCTCCCTATGGCTCGACGGTACGATCGAGGGTGATTATAGCAGCGCCACATATGGCAAAATGAGATAGTTCTTAGAGCGGGTCTTTCGTTGTCAGTGAGTAGCGGTGCAAAACTGGGACAAATGGACAGGTCATTTGTCCCAGTTTGCCATTACGCCCTGCTGGCCATGTCTTCCTCGATCTCGAGCTTCCACGAACCCGTAATGCCCACATCCGAGCGAAGCTGGCAGCAGGCGCTCGCCATCGATGCATAGACGGCCTGGGTACCGATTTCGTCGGCATGATACGTGGCTGCGCGGTCCGCGGAAATCCCGATGCGGGCTGCTTCGGCAGCGGCATCGATGTTCGCACCCATGAAGACGAATTCCCAGCCCTTCTTACGCTTCTTCTCGATGAGCTTGCGGATACGTGAATTTCTGACTCGCGTTCTCGTAGCCATCGGTCGTGATGACGAAGAGGACGTTCTTTGCTCGATGATGCTTGGGCAGCGTTTTCTGCACCTTGCTCACGTGCTGAATGGCACCGCCCACCGCATCGAGCAGGGCCGTGCACCCGCGCACGTAGTACTCCTTGTCCGTGATGGGCGCGACATCTTCGATGGGCTTGCGGTCACAAATCACTTCGATGCGGTCGTCAAAAAGGACTGTCGAGACGACGGCATCGCCCTCCTGCTCCTTGTTTTTGCATAGCACGGAATTGAATCCGCCGATGGTGTCTCTCTCCAACCCACCCATCGAGCCGCTGCGATCAAGGATGAACACAAGCTCGGTATAGTCTCTCATCTTCATGGCTGCCTCCTTCGTTGGCGTTTGACGAAGAAGACTCTACGCCGTGGCGACAGCGCATAGGTAAACCACGAGGGGACATCGCACAGAGCGAATGGGCTTACCCTAGAAGCTGCTGGTCGAACTCGTAAAGCACCATGTTCACCTGGTTGATGTCGTAGATGCTGTTGAGGAGGCAGTACTCGACGATGATGTCGAACTTGGAGCTGTGGGAAAGTGTGAAGCCGGCACGGGAGAGCAGGGCAAGGGCATCTTCGTAGGGGAGCCGCAACGCGAAGGCCAGCGCGCAAGCCGTCTTCTTGGTGGGGCGGTAATTGTCGTCTCTGCGAATCTTCGCAAAAAGCTGGCGGCTCATATTCGCGCGCTTGTATACCGTGACATCGCGCAGACCCCGCTCGTCGATGAGACGCAGCACTGTCTGGGCAAACGACTCGTCGAGGCGGGAGAGACGCTCGGCCAGTCCTGGGGGCATTGCATTGTCAAGGGCGCCAGGTGTGACGGTATCGAATGCGCCGGTGATTTCGAGGGAATCCGCGAAGGTGTCGTCAGTCGTCTCGACCGTGACGCTGGCCATCGTGGCTTGGGGTGCCATCGCTGGCTGCGACATGCTCGCAAGTTGCGCTGCAGGAGGTTGGTCGTCGACATACACATCGGCGATATAGTGTCTTATCTTGCCAAGCAGCTCGGCTTTGCGTTCTCTGCGTCGAAACATGGCCCTCCTCAGGCGATTTGATACCAGACAAAACCCGCCGGAGCACTCTTGCCTGGTCCGCATCTCATTTTATGACTTGAGGTCGCGTACGAAGAAGACGGAGCAAACGAGCACGCCTACGGCAAAGAGGGCAGACAGTCCGAGCGCCAGGTTGTAGCCGAGTGCGCCGCCTACTACCGAGATGAGCAACATCATGAGCGCTGTGCCAAACGAGGCACATGCCTGGCGCACGGTTGTGAAGAAGGCCGAGCCGTCGATCATGTTCTCGACGGGCAGCTTGTGCATACCCCAGGAGTTGAGGGGTCCGATAATCGAGCTTACGCCGATGCCGCGCACGACCTGCAATGCCGTGATGAGCCAAAAGGGCGTATCGGCGCTGATGAAGGCCATGGCACCACTGCCGGCGACCAGCAGAAAGGCGGAGACCACGATGACGGGGCGCGGACCGATCTTGTCGCTCAATATGCCGGCAAGCGGGTTAAAGACCGCTGCAAGTATGGTGGTGGGAAGGAAGACGAGGCCCGCATCGACAGGCGTCATCTGCGCCACGTTCACGATGAAAAGCGGCAGGATAAGCGTGATGCCCATGAACGATGCGTTGAGCAGGTTCTGTGCGATGAAACTCACCACATAGGTATGCGATTTGAAGATGGACATGTGAATGAGCGGGTGCTTGATGCGACGCTGGCGCAGGACGAACCACGACACGCAGACGATGCCCACCACGAGACCCGTCCAGATGGCGGGGTCTGTTACCGGGCGGTACGCGGCGGTGGAGAAGGAAAGGAGCACGCAGCCAAAGCCAACAGTCGAGAGAAGCGCAGAGAGGTAGTCAAGGTGCGCATCGTGCATCTGGTGTTCGCGCTTGCGCACGAAGGCGAGTGTCGCGAGTGCCAACACGACGATGATGCCCGAGAGGATCCAGAAGAAGCTGCGCCATCCCCACGAGTCCACGAGCAGACCGCCGAAGAGCGGGCCGATGTTGGGTGCGAAGCCGAGCGCGATGCCGGCGATGCCCATGGCCGTCGCGTTTTGGCCGGGCGGAAAGCGCGTCATCGCTATGGTCTGCATGACGGGCAGCATGATGCCCGCGCTGACCGCCTGAAGCACGCGTGCGAAGAGCAATATGCCGAAGTTCGGCGAGAAGGCGGCGATGACGGCGCCGACAAGCATGAACGCCAGGGCCACGAAGATGAGCGTGCGCACCGAGTAACGTCGGGCAAGGTGCGTCACGAGCGGTACGGTGACGCCGATGACGAGCATGTAGATGGTGGTGAGCCACTGACTGATGCTCTCGGGCGTGCCGAAGCTCTCCTGAACGCCAGAGAGCATGGAGTTCATCGAGGTCTGCGTGAGCGCACCAAGCGCCGCCGTCAGAGTGACGATGGCGAACATCGCATATGTGCGGCGATTGTCCATGTGCCTACTTCGCGATTGCGCCACGTTCGCAGCGATTGCCCCAAGAGTCTATAAGCTCGTTATCACGATACACGCAAATGATTTCACAATGGTTGGCACAATGTCCACATTCGATCTCACGGGTGATGAACTCGAAGTCGAGCGCGGCTTCGAAGTCGAAGCTCCCGCTGGTGAAGGGTCCCTCGTCCGTTGCGGCGACAGGACCAGCATCGGCGGCGAGCAGGGCAACGCCATAAGCTCCCATGAGGTGTCCGTCTGGGTCGACGATCACGGGCATGTCCAAAAGCTCTTCGAAGGCGCGAACGACACCGACGTTCTTGCTCACGCCACCCTGGAAGACAGCAGGTCCTTCGATCTTTTTGCCCTTGCCCACGTTGTTGAGATAGTTCGAGGCAACGGCATGGCAGAGACCGGCGATGATGTCCTCACGCGAATAGCCCACCTGGATTTTATGAACGAGGTCGCTTTCGGCAAACACCGTACAGCGCGCGGCTATGTTGGCTGGCTTTTTGGAGGTGAGCGCAATCTCGCCGAATTCCTCGACTTCCACGCCGAGGCGATGCGCCTGACTTGAGAGGAAGGAGCCAGTGCCGGCGGCGCACAGCGTGTTCATTGCGTAATCAACAGCTATGCCATCGGAAATGATGATGATCTTGGAGTCTTGGCCGCCAATTTCGAAGATGGTGCGCACATCCGGATGCAGGTGCGTGGTTCCTACCGCATGAGCCGTGATTTCATTTTTGACGACGGAGGCACCGAGCATCGAACCTACGAGGCGGCGTGCGCTGCCCGTGGTGCCCGCGCTGACGATGCGTGCATCATCCTCGTCAATTTGGTTACGAAGCTCGGCGATGACGCGCTTGGCAGCGCCGGCTGGATCGCCTTCCGTCCAAAGGTAGGAACGGGCAATTATATTGTGGTTGTCGTCGATGATGACGCCCTTCGTGGAAATGGAGCCGATATCGATTCCGATGTTGCAGTTCATGAGTGGGACTCCTTCTTCATGGCGAGCATGTCATAAAACGCTTCGAGACGTGTGTCCAGGCCCGTGTCGCTCGTCTGGGCATCATAGGTGAGATAGAGGGTGGGGATGCGGTAATCCGAACTGATACGCTGGAGCACGGGTTCGCAGTCAATCTCGGGCGTGCATCCAGCCGACTTTGCGTGAACGATACCGTCGAAGCCGCGCTCGGCATAACGTCGTGCGGTGACGATGGTCATGGTCGAGGTCGGGCCCATGTCGTAGAACACGTACTCGCCCGCGCTCACGCGCAAGTTAGGTTCGTTGTAGTGGATGAAGCGATGGGTGAGATTGAGATATCGATGAATTTCCGTGTGCATGTTCAGCAGCTTTTCGTCGAGCCCGAGGTTGGAGCGTTCGTCGAATGCGGTGAAGAGCTCACCGACGATACCGATGCGAATGGGATTGGCTGGCTTGTCGATGGGGAGCCCACGCATCGCATCCATGCAGCGCCTGTACGCTTCGTTGACGTCATCATCGCAAGCGGCGGCATTGAGGGCATCCATGTAGGC